>NZ_JAPYKP010000056.1:0-33097 GCF_037179725.1 Mesorhizobium sp. Cs1321R2N1
GTCGAGCGGCACCGCTTCGCCGAACTGTGCGGCGATGCCCGCGCCCCAGGCGCCGGCGGTGTTAAGCAGGCACTCGGCAGCGAATGTGCCTTTTAAACTGGTGACAAGGAAGCTGGATCCGGTGTGCCCGATCGTCGTGCCTTTCGCCTCCTCCACGATTTCGGCGCCCAGCCTGCGGGCGGCTTCGGCAAAAGCAGGCGCGATGAGCCGCGGATTGCCGCTGCCGTCATGTGGCGAGAACGACGCCGCGATCGCGCTGGGGCCGAGACCGGCAAAGCGGGTGTGAATCTCGCGCGGGCTGAGTTCTTCCAGATCAAGCCCCCAGGGCCGCGCCGTCTGGGCATAGGCTCGCATGTCGGCGAGACTGGCTTCATCGAAGATCAGCCGGATATGGCCGGTGGCGCGGAATTCCACGTCGCGGCCAAGCATGTTTTCGGTCTCGCCCCAGAGCCTGAGCGAGCGATGGGCCAGCGGCAGTTGCGACAGATGACGCCCCGTGCGCCGGATGTTGCCGAAGGAGGCGACCGTTGCCCCGGTGCCGATCCGGTTGCGCTCGATCAGCGTCACGCGCGCGCCGCGCCGGGCGAGGAAATAAGCCGAAGCCGTCCCCATCAGTCCGCCGCCCAGCACGACTACATCCATAGCGCCCTCTAACAATCAATCCCAGCCGATCTTGTCCGCGCCGCGCTATTGCGTCAAAGATGGGTTTGGACAGAAGCCATAAGTTTTACCTATGGAGCAGCCATGCGGGCCCGGCAGCTCGAAGTGTTCATCGCCGTGATGCGCGCGGGTACCGTGACCGCTGCGGCGCGGATGCTGAACATCTCCCAGCCTGCGCTCAGCCAGATCCTGCTCCACGCCGAGGACGAACTCGGCTTCACCCTGTTCGAGCGGGTGAAGGGCCGTCTGCGACCAACCCCGGAGGCGTTAGAGATCTTCCCCGATGCCGAGAGGTTGTCGGCGGGGCTTGAGGGCTTGCGCCGCAAGACCACCGACCTGCGCCTGGGTCGGGCAGGGCTGGTGAGGGTTGCGGCATCGCCGCCGCCGGCAATGGCGATATTGCCGCGTGCCTTCACCAAATTCCGGGCGCAGCATCCCAACATAATGCTGCGTGCCCATAGCGCGCCCATCTCGGCAATCGTCGACATGCTGCGCGCAGGCGATGCCAGCCTCGGCGTGGCCATGGACGACCGGCTGCCTCCGGATATCGAGGCGGAGGTGGTCGGCAGACTCGGCTTCGTATGTCTGCTGCCGGCCGGGCACGCGCTGCAAGCGAAAGCCGAGCTGACGCTCGCCGACCTCGTCGGGGACGAGTTGATATCCTATCGCGGCAACACCCGCCCTGCCGATGAACTGGCCCGCGCGGCCCAGGCGCAAGGCGTGGCGCTTTCGCCGTCGCTGGAGATCGACGTGTCCATCTCCGCAGTCGGCTTCGTCCAAGCCGGCCTGGGCATCGGTTTGGTCGATGCGCTGCTGCCATGGCATCATTTTGCTGGGCTCGCGGTCAGGCCACTCGCGGCCGGGCCGGAATTCCCGATCGCGCTTCTCACCTCGCGGACGCGAGCCCTTTCGCGGGCCGATGAGATGATGCGCGACGAAATTCGCGCGGCCTGTTCCATCGTCCTGGATGAACATCGCGCCAAACCATAAGTAGGACTTATATTCTTGCCCGTCATACGTCTTGGACCCGCACCATCCGCTCGTGCCAGCTTTGGTTGGCAGACAGGAAGGGACGCATCATGGATGGAGTCATCACGGCGGGTGAGGCGCAGAACAGAGCCGACTGGAAGGTCGGCGTCGACATCGGCGGGACTTTTATCGATTTCTGCGCGCTTGAAGTAAACTCCGGACGCGTCGCCTCGCTGAAGGTGCTGACGACGCCTGAGGATCCGGGCGCCGAGCTGATGACCGGTCTCGCCCTTCTGGCCGAGCGCGAGGGCTTTGATCCTACGCATATGACGCGCTTCGTGCACGGCACGACGGTCGGCATCAACACGATCATCCAGCGCAAGGGCGCGCCGCTCGCGCTGTTCACCAATGCCGGCTTCGAGGACGTGATCGAGCTCGCTCGGCTTCGAATGCCGGACATGTATTCGCTGTTCTGCTCTCGGCCGGACCCGCTGATCTCGCGCGACATGGTGTTCGGCATTCCGGCCCGCATGCGCGCCGATGGCAGCGAGACCAAGGCACCTGATGTGGCAACCGTTGAAAGCGCGGTCGCGGCGGCGAAGGTGAACGGGGCGCAAGGTATCATCGTGGCCTTCCTTCATTCCTGGCGCAACGCCGCGCAGGAGGCCTCGGTTAAGTCTGCTATCGCGCGCCTCGCACCCGACCTCTTCGTCTTCACCTCGGCCGAGGTCTGGCCGGTCATTCGCGAATACGAGCGCAGCTCCACCGCCATCCTCAACGGCTATGTCCATCCGCGTGTCTCGGGCTACCTGACGGCGCTGGAAGAGCGGTTGAAGAGCCGCGGCGTGCCGGCCCGTCCGATGCTGACGAAGTCGAACGGTGGGCTGATGAACGCTGCCGAAGGCAAGCAGGCCTGTGTCAACATGCTGCTTTCGGGTACGGCTTCAGGGGTCATCGGCGCCGCGTGGCTGGCGCGTCAGGCCGGCGACGACAGGATCCTTACCCTCGACATCGGCGGAACCTCGGCCGACTTCGCACTCATCATCGACGGTAGGCCACAGTTCGGCACCGGCGAACTGATCGGCGAGTTTCCGCTCCATATCCCTTCCGTGTCGGTGAGTTCGATAGGCGTCGGCGGCGGCTCGATCGCCAGCGTCGACGCTCAAGGGGTGTTGCGGGTCGGGCCCGAGTCGGCCGGCTCGACGCCGGGACCGGCTTGCTACGGCCGCGGCGGCGAGCGGGCGACCGTGACGGATGCCATGGTGGTATGCGGATGGCTCGGTCACAGCGAGATGGCCTATGGACAACTCAGCATCGATACCGGGCTGGCGCATCGCGCGGTGGGCGAGCTTGCGAGGCGACTCGGCCGCCCGGTCGAGCAGACCGCGCAAGCGATCCTCGACATCGCGGTGTCGGAGATGTTCGTCGAGGTCGAGAAACTCGCATCGCGCGCCGGCGTCGACTTGCGCGATTTCACGCTGATGCCCTTTGGCGGCGGCGGCCCCATGCTTGGCGCCTTTCTCGCCCGCGAACTCGGCATGAAGCGCGTCATGGCGCCACGACGCCCCGGCGTGGTGTCGGCACTGGGCGGACTGGTGGCGGATCTGCGCGGAGATTTCATTCGCACCATTTTCTCGCCGCTGTCGGCCGCGTCGCTCCCAATTATCCGCGCGGCTTTCGAGGCGCTCGCAAGCGAGGGCCGCGACTGGCTCGCGGTGCAGGGGCATGACGCGGCCGCTGAGCTCAATTTCTCCTGCGATATGCGCTATCTCGGTCAGAGCTATGAGATCGAGGTCGTCCTTTCGCCGGAATGGCTCGAGGAGAGTGACGCAGAGGCCATCGAGCAGGCCTTTCACCGCACCCATGAGCGGCTCTACGATTTCCACGACCCGGACGGCGAGATCGAGCTTGTGAACATCAGGCTGTCCGCCGTCGGCGCGGGTCCGGCGCTCTCCTTTCCAGAGATCGACGAGATCGACGTCTCCGCCAGTCCGGCGCGCCAGCTTCCGGTCTATACAGGCCTGGGCGTCGAGACCGTCGACCTCCACGACCGGCAGACTCTTGTGCCTGGCAGTAGCTTCCAAGGGCCTGCCGTGGTCGTTCAGGAAGACACCACCTTTGCCATTCCCGCCGGAGTGCAGGCGCGGGTCGATCGCCACCTCAATCTTCTTCTGACTTTCGCGGAGTGACGCCTTTGTTTGACCGGACAAACCTTCAGGTTCTGGCGAACCATGCCCGCGCGGCGGCCGAGAACATGGCCCACACGCTACACCGCACCGCGCATTCCGCCTTCGTCAAGGAAACGCAGGACTTCACGGTGATGCTGATGGACCGCTCGGGCGCGACCTTCGCCGTTCCCATGGAACTCGGCGCCACCTGGTATCCCGGGCTTTCGTATAGCCGTGCGATCGCAATGGTGGACGACTACCGGCCTGGCGACGTTGCCTTCACCAACGATCCCTATTCAGGCTATGTCGCCACCCATGCACCCGACACCCATCTGTGGAAGCCGGTCTTTGTCGATGGCGAGATCGTCGCCTGGACCGGAGGCCACATCCACAACACCGACATGGGTGGGGCGGTGCCGGCTTCGCTCAGCCGTGCGCTGACCGAAATCCATCAGGAAGGCATTCGCTTTCCTCCCATGAAGCTCGTGAACGAGGGCGTCTTCGACGAGATGATCCTGCGGATCATGAGCACCAATGTCCGCAAGCCAGATCTCAACATCGGCGACATCAAGGCGCTCGTCGGCGCGCTCAACACCGGCGAGCGCAAGATCCAGGCAATGGTGCGGAAGTTCGGCACGGCCGGCTTTATCGAAGGCGTTGCCGCTCTTCTCGATCATGCGGAAGCGCAGGCGCGCGACGTGCTGCGCTCCATACCCGACGGCACATGGGAATTCGCCGATTATGCGGACGAGGATTCGGTCGAGGCCAATCCGTGCCGGCTTAAGTTGACACTCACGATCAGGGGCGACGAGGCGGTGCTCGACTTCACCGGCTCAGATCCGCAGCTCGGCTCCTCGCTCAATGTGCCGTCGGGCGGCGACCCGCGCCACACCATGCTGCTGGTGGGCGTCTATTATGTTCTCTATACGCTCAACTCGAAAATCCTGCTCAACACGGGCCTTACTCGTCCGTTCACCTGCATCACCCCTGAAGGTTCGGTGCTGAACCCGATCCACCCCGCCGCCGTCGGCATGCGCTCGCTCACTTGCGCCCGGCTTCGCTCGGTCATCTTCGGCGCGTTCTCACAAGCGGTGCCCGAGCGCCTGCCTGCGGCTCCGGCCGGCAACAATTGCATCATCAACGTCATGACGACGGATGAGCGTACCAGCCGGAGCGTCATCGCGGCGGTGAACCCCGTGGTGGGCGGCGGCGGTGCCATGCCGCACCGCGATGGCACCAACGGATCGGGTGCCGATGCCGCCTATCTCAAGAACACGCCCATAGAGATCACCGAGACCGAGACCCCGGTCGAGTTCGTTAAATACGGGCTCGCCAGGGACAGCGGCGGGGCGGGCCGCTGGCGCGGCGGGCTGGCGACCGAAATGGCTTTCCGCGTCTTTGCTCCGGACTCCAGGATCACGGCCCGCAACCGCGACCGCAGCTTCTTCCGACCCTGGGGCGTGCTGGGCGGCAAGGCTGCTGGCCTGTCCGATATGGTCGTCAATCCGGGGGGCGAGCACGAGCGCAGGCTGGGCAATATCGACACGGCGGTCCTGCAGCCTGGCGACATGCTCGAGATCCGCTCCGCCGGCGGCGGCGGGCGCGGCGATCCGCATCAGCGCGAGCCCTGGCGGGTCGTTCAGGACGTGCGGCGCGGCTATCTCTCGCCAACAGCCGCCGAGCGTGACTATGGCGTCGTCATCCGCGGCGGCGAGCTCGATGAGCAGGCGACGGAGCGGCTGCGCGCAGGGAACAAGCCATCCGTCACTCATTTCCATTTCGGTCCGGAGCGCGATGGTTACGAAGCGCAGTGGACGCCGGCGGCCTATGACCAACTTCATGTGGTTCTGGATGGCTTGCCGATCCATTGGCGCTTCTTCGCCAAGACGGAGATCTTCCGGCGTATGAAAGGACGCTCCGGGCCGGAGGGCGTTCAGGCAGCCTTCGATGCGGTCTGCGAACGCTTCCCCGAATTGCCGCGTCCTCGTCCGCTGCAAGAGGCAGCGGAATGAGCACGGCCGGCCGTATCGTCCGGCTGGCCGAGCGTGACCGGGCACACGTGCGGTTCTTTCTCGACGGCGAGATGCGTCACGCGCTGGCGGGCGACACTGTGCTGACCGCCATGCTGGCTTCGGGACATGCCTTGCGAAAATCCGAGTTCGGATCCGAGCCGCGCGCAGGGTTCTGCCTGATGGGAGCGTGCCAGGATTGCTGGATATGGCAGGAGGAGGAGGAGAAGCCGCGTCTGCGCGCGTGCACAACCCTTGTCGCTGAGGGTCTCCGTTTGCGCACGACGCCGCCGGAGAGCTGGCCTTGAACGGGGCCTCACCGCCACGGATCGTGATCGTGGGTGCCGGTCCCGCCGGCATCAGGGCCGCCGCCACGTTGGTCGAGGCCGGACTCCATCCGATGGTGATTGACGAAGGGCATCGCGCGGGCGGGCAGATTTATCGCCGTCCGCCTGCCGGGTTCGTCCGCACGCCAAAGCAGCTCTACGGGTCGGAAGCGGCGAAGGCGCGCGCGCTGCATGCGCTCTTCGACCGCCTGGCCAAGGACGGGCAACTCACCCGTTGCGCAGGCAGTTCTGTCATCGCCGTGCATGGAGGGCAGTTGCACGTGCTGGGGGAGGGCGGCGTGCAGGTGGTCGACTGTGATCGACTGATCCTTGCCACGGGCGCGTCCGACCGTGTCGCGCCGGTGCCTGGCTGGCAGAACGCCGGCGTCTATAGTCTTGGCGCGGCGCAAATCGCGCTCAAGGCGCAAGGTGTGGCCCTTGGGCGGCGGATCGTCCTGGCGGGATCGGGGCCTTTGCTGACGCTGGTCGGCGCGCAGCTCGTCAAGGCTGGAGCGGACGTGGCGGCGGTGCTTGATACGTCTCCCTGGCACCAGCAGTTGCAGGGATTCCCAGGCCTTGCCGCCCGGCCGGTCGTTGCGTTGCGCGGCCTGGCCCTGCGGGCGCGGCTCGGCCGCCGCTATCATGCGGGTGTGACACTGGAGCGGATCGAGGCCGACCAGCAGGGCGTCGCAGCCTTGCGCTGGCGCGATGCCAGCGGACGGCAGCAGCTCACTTCCTGCGACATGATCGGCATGGGCTGGCACCTGCGGGCCGAAACCCATCTGGCCGATCTGGCGGGGTGCGGCTTCACCTATGACGAGCAGTGGCGACAGTGGCTGCCAAAGACCGACGAAATGGGTCGGGCCGGCAACGGCGTCTACCTTGCGGGCGATGGGGTTCGCCTGCTCGGTGCCGATGGCGCCGAGATTGCGGGGCGCCTTGCAGCGGCGGCGTGCCTTGCCGACATCGGATATCAGGCGCCCTCGGTCAGTGCCGATCTGCGCAAGCTCGTGCGCCTCGAGCGCTTTGCCCGCGGTCTGGCTCGCGCCTTTCCCTGGCCGGCGGCCATGGTACGGGCGCTGCCCGATGAGGCGATCGTCTGCCGTTGCGAGAACGTCACTGCCGTAGCCGTGCGCGAGGGGACGGATTTCGGAAGCGGCGAGGCCAACAGGGTGAAGTCACTTTCACGCGCCGGCATGGGGCGCTGCCAGGGGCGCTATTGCCAGTTGGCTGCCGTTGAACTCGTCGCCGCGCAAACCGGCTGTATGCCCGAAGCCGTCGGCAGGTTTCGCGCGCAAGCCCCTGTCCGGCCAGCACCCATCGGCGCCTTCCTCCGGGAAGACTGATACGGTTTCGTCGGACCTAGAAGTCGGCGACCTTGCCCCATACCGAAGCGTCGAAGCGGCGCGGGTCATAGGATGTCGGATCGACGATCGGTTCCGACCCGGTCACCAGATCGGCAACGAGGTGCCCGGCGCCCGGTCCGATGCCGAAGCCGTGCCCCGAAAACCCGGCGGCGAGGAAGAAACCCGGAATGGTATGGATCTCGCCGATGGCGGGCACGCCGTCCGGCGTGCTGTCGATGTAGCCGGCCCAGGCCGCGCTGACCCTGGTCTGGCGAAATGCAGGCAGCAGCTCCAACGCCCGGGCGTGGGTCAGCCGGATGGTGCCCTGATCCGGAGCCGGATCGAGGATGCGCATCCGCTCCATCGGCGTCTGTCGGTCGAGCTGCCAGCGTTGCAGCGTTTCGTGGCCCGAACGCATGCCTTGCAGCCCGCCAGGCCCGAGGCTTCGCCAGCGCTTCAGGAACATGGGAAGGAACTGCGACGAGAAACGCAGCTGCTGCGGCGTCACGTCCACGCGTCCGCGCCCGCTTATGGCGAGCGTATAGCCGCCATCGCCGCGGCGCGTGGCCGAAACCTTCGCGGTGTGCAGCGCATCCGGCAGGCCCTTCGCACCGGGCGAGAGGGACAGGATGGACGAGCGTACCGACGCCTGCGGGAAGCGGAAGCCGAACTGGTGGCAAAATGAGGAGGCCCATGCACCACCGGACATGACCGCGGCCTTGGTCCGGATCGTTCCACATTCCGTGATCACGCCGCTCAGTCGCCCGCCCTCGGTCTCAATACCGCGCGCCGCGCAATTCTGGTGGATGGTGCTCCCAAGCTTGAGGATGGCGCGGGCGACCGCGGGTGCCGCTCGCGACGGATCGGCAGTGCCGTCGGCCGGCGAGAAGACGCCGCCCCTCCAGCTCCGGCCGGTGGCGCGGCCCCGCTCGGTGGCCTCGGCGCTGTCGAGCATGTGCGTGGTAACACCGGCGGTTCTGGCGAAATCACGCCAACGCGCCCAGCCGGCAAGTTCCGCCTCGTCATTGCTGAGATAAAGCAGCCCGCAACGGCGAAAGCCGGTGTCTTCGCCGGTCTCCGCCGCAAAGCTGTCCCACAGGTCGAGGCTTCGGGTTGCCATCGGTAGCTCGCGGGCGTCGCGGTTCTGCTGGCGGCACCATCCCCAGTTTCTGCTGGACTGCTCGGCGCCAATGCGTCCCTTTTCGACAAGCGCGACGTTGAGACCACGCCGACCCAGATAGTAGGCCGCGAAGACACCTACGATGCCTGCGCCGATCACCACCACATCAGCGGATTGCGGTACTTCGCCAGACGTTTCGATTTGCTGCAGCGGCGCGCGCATGATTCCCTCTGCCTTGAAGCTCCAATCTAGCGTGTTGCGCAGGCAGCCGCTGCTGCAGTTGTGGCCGGAGCAGAATTTTATTCCGGCAGTCGTGTTGAAATCGAAAGTCCGTGCGTTTCAAGCGGCATCCGCTCGGATGGACAGCCCAGCGGGCTGTGGTAGTGTCGAGGGTCACCAGCAAGGCAGCATTTTGTGCTGCGGCACTCTTCCTCGGAGACAACCCGTGAAACTCGATCGGATCGATATCAAGATTCTTCACGAACTGCAGAAGAACGGCCGCATCACCAACGTGGAATTGGCGGAAGTGGTGCATCTATCGCCGAGCCCATGCCTGATGCGGGTCAAGAGGCTGCAATCGGAGGGCTACATCGAGGGCTATTCCGCGCAGGTCAACATTGGCAAGCTCGGCCAGACATTGACCGTCTTCACCGAAATCACCTTGAAGAACCACCGCCAGGTGGACTTCGCTCGTTTTCTCGCCGTCGTGGACAAGATCGAGCAGGTCATTGAATGTCACCTTGTGTCGGGTGGCTACGACTACCTGATGAAATTCGTCACCTCCGGCATCGCTGAATACCAGACGATCATGGAGCGGCTGACCGACATGGATATCGGCATCGACAAGTATTTCAGCTTCGTGGTGCTGAAATCTCCCATCGTCAAGGCGCACATGCCGCTGCCCAGTCTGTTCCCGAGGTAGTCAGTGGTCGCCGGCAGCCAGCTACAAAATGTCCGGCCGCAGTATCGCGTGCAATGCTTTCAATTCGGCTTGCATCTCAGCGATCATCCAGGCGCGGATATCAGAGACGACAGGCCGTACCGGCCTTGAGCGCGGTGCAATCAGTTGATGGATCCGGCCCGTCTTGATCTGCCTGTCCGAGGCCGGAACAAGCGTTCCCTGAAGCAGCGCCCCTGAAACATTGCTGAGCCAGCCGAGCGCCACGCCTTCCCCGTTCATCGCTGCCTGAAGGACGACCGCGTAGTCCGAGAACTCGAGCCACTTCGCCCTGCTGGTCTTGCGGTCCGCTATACTGCCCCAGGCGTCCAGCCACTGCTCCTTGGCGTCTGTAAGATGAAGCAGGACATGACCGTTCCCGGTTCCGGCATGTACCAACCGACCGTGGGCCGACAGATAGGATGGACTGCATACGGGAACGATGATTTCTGGCGAAAACGCCCAGCGGTGATACTGCGTATCGTCATCGGTCAGGATTCTCGTGGCAAGGTCTACATTCTCGGCAGGCCCTCGCAGAACGCCGGCGATCAATTCGAACCTTAGGTCCACATCAGGAAATCTGTTGTTGAACGCTCCTAATCTGGGAACAAACCAGTGTGTTGCCAGAGAACTCGAAAGGGAAAGCGTCACCAGCGGCTTTGCAGCGCCGTTCTGCCTGATCTCCCGGATCACCTGCGCGATGCCTTCAAACCCCTCCCGTACAGCCGAATAAAGGGCGCGCCCTTCCGGGGTCGCGGCCAATCCCGTTGGCGCCCGGGTGAACAGAGCGGCGCCAAAATCGGCTTCGAGCTGGGCGATGCTGCGGCTGACGGATGGTTGAGTGACGTTGAACTCCCGCGCGGCGGCCGTGAAGCTGCCCAGCCGGACAGCAGCCTCGAAAACGAGAAGTCCGCGCGCGGAAGGAACGAGTTTTGCAAAACCAGCCATACGTCCAGCGTATAGCCACCCCAACAATTTTCAAGCTTTCTGAAGTCCCGTAAAAGGCAGACTATAACTCTCAGGAATGGCACGGAGCAGGACGTGAACGTCGCGGCATCTCGAGCAGACAGCACATCCGGCGATCCTCTGCTTCAGCCGTTCCGGCTCAAGGGTCTGACGCTGCGCAACCGCGTCGTCAGCACCAGCCATGCCTCGATGCTGGACGAAGGGGGCCTGCCGCTCGAGCGCTACCAGCTCTACCATGAGGAGAAAGCGCGCGGCGGCCTGGCGATGACCATGGCGGGCGGCTCGGCGATGACCTCGCCCGACTCGAGCTGGGCGGCGGTCAGTTGGACCTTTCGAGCGATCGCATCGTCCCCCATCTTCAGTCTCTGTCGCAGCGAATCCATCGCCATGGCGCGGCCGTCATGTGCCAGGTCTCGCATCTTGGCAGGCGCGCCACCGCCTATGCCGGGAACTGGCTCCCGCCGGTGGCGCCGTCACGCGTTCGCGAGACGCGAAACCGGAACTTTCCGAAGGAGATGGATGCAGCCGACATCGACAGGATCGTCAGGGATTACGCAAGCGCCGCCAAGCGTTGCCGTGACGGTGGGCTGGACGGCATCGAGACCGTCACCGGCGGCCATCTGATCGGCCAATTCCTGTCGCGCAGGACCAACAGACGCATGGATGGATTTGGCGGCTCGCTCGAAAATCGCGCGCGCTTCGGCCTGATGGTTCATGAGGCGATTCGCCAGGCAGTTGGCGACGATTTCGCGGTCGGCATTCGGTTCGTCATCGACGAGGCGGTCGATGACGGATCGGATTTCGAGGAATGCGTCGCTTTCGCCCGGTTGTTCGAGCGGGAAGGCCATATCGATTTCTTCAATTGCATCTTTGGCCGCATGGACACCGACCTGTCCCTGGCCGAGCAGAACATGCCTGGCATGTTCACCCGCAGCGCGCCGTTTCTGCCGCTGGTTGGGCAGTTCAAGCGGGAGATCCGACTGCCTGTCATCCACGCCGCGGCCATTAGGGATGTAGCCACGGCCAGGCATGCCATCCGCGAGAACCTTGTCGACCTGGTCGGCATGACGCGGGCGCATATCGCCGATCCGCATATCGTCAACAAGCTGATGCGGGGAGAAGAAGACCGCATTCGCCCGTGCGTCGGCGCTTCCTACTGCCTCTACAAGAAGGTGCAGTGCGTTCACAATCCAGCCAGCGGCCATGAAACGATCATCAGCCATGCCATCGCCGGGGCCGAAACGCCTAAACGTGTGGTCGTGGTCGGCGGCGGGCCGGGTGGAATGGAAGCGGCAAGGGTCGCCGCCGAGCGCGGGCACAAAGTCTGCCTGCTTGAAGCCGGAGCGCGGCTCGGCGGGCAGGTGCTCGTTGCGGCCTCCGCCGTCGACCGCAAGAATCTCATAGGCATAGTCGATTGGCGCGTCGATGAACTCGCCCGCCTCGGCGTGGACGTCCGTCTCAACACCTATGCGGACGCAGGGATCGTCCTGGCCGAGAAGCCGGACGCGGTGATCGTTGCCACCGGCGGCGTTCCGGACATGGAATGGCTGGAGGGCGCCGAACATTGCGACAGCGTCTGGGACGTCTTGACCGGCGTCGTGCCGGCGAAGGGCGATGTGCTCATCTACGATGAGACCGGACGCCAGGCCGCCATTTCCTGCGCCCTGCATCTTGCCCGCCTGGGACGCGTGGTCAGCCTGGCCATAGCGGACGATACCTTGGCGATCGAGACACCCTATCCGGACAGGGTGAGTTTCCGCAAACTTGCCTCGGAACTCGGCATCCGGGTTGTCAGCGACGTGCGCCTAGTCAAGGCGGTAGGCCAAGGCAACGGGATCGCCGCCATGTTCCGGCATGAACTCACCGGCGCGGAAACGGAAATGACGTCAGCCCAACTCATTGTAGAGCGCGGCACGGCGCCCATGGAAGATATCTACCAGGAATTGCGTGCGCGCTCCGCCAACAATGGCGTCACCGACATCGCACTCATGACGGGAACGAAGACAAAGGGTGATCCCCCCGCTGCTGGATCGTTCGTCTTGCACCGGATTGGAGATGCGGTTGCCAGCCGGGATATCTACTCGTCGATCTATGAAGCCTACCGGCTCTGCTCGCAATTGTAGAGCGGGTGAAAGCCGGCATGCTGGCTGTCCTCGATGCCGCTGCTCAGCCCGTTCCCGAATTGCCCTAGCGGTGGCCGTATTGGCTGACGAGTTCGGGGTCGCGGACGAGGCCGTCGAGCCAGGTCGGATCCAGCTTCGGCACCGACGAGAACAGCAGCTTGGAATAGGGATGGGTGGCTGCCTTCACCTTGTCGGGCGTGATCTGCTCCACCCGCTCGCCATTGTACATGACCATGATCTCGTCGCAGATGGCCTCAACGACCGAGAGGTCATGGCTGATGAAAATATAGGACAGCCCCAACTCGCGCTGCAGCTCCTTGAGAAGCTCGATCACCGCGGCCGCCACCACTGTGTCGAGTGCCGAGGTGATTTCATCGCAGATGATCAGCTTGGGGTCGGCCGCCAGCGCGCGCGCGAAGTTCACCCGCTGCTTCTGGCCGCCGGAGAGTTCGGATGGATGGCGGTAGCGCAGTGTCTTGGGCAGGCGCACCATGTCGAGCAGTTCGTCGACACGCTTCGACCGCGTCCGCCTGTCGAGCCCGTGATAGAACGCCAGGGGCCGGGCGATGATGTCTTCCACCGGCCTGGCCGGATTGAGCGCCGTATCGGCATACTGGAACACGATCTGCATCTCGCGCAGCTGGTCCTGGCTGCGTTTTCCCGCCGCGCGCTGCAGTTCCCTGCCGTCGAAGACGATCTCGCCGGCCGCCGCCGGATGGATACCGGCGATCACCCGCGCCAGCGTCGACTTTCCGCAGCCGGATTCGCCGATGATGCCGAGATTGCGCCCCTTCTCCACGACCAGGCTGACGGCGTTGACGGCGCGGATGAGGGGCAGTCCGTCATCCCGAACCGCGCCGTAGCCGGCCGTCAAATTGTCGATGCGCAGCAGCTGTTTGGTTACCGCATCCGCGTCCGCATGCGCTTGCCGGCGCTTCGGTTCGAACGCGGCCAACAGTTCGCGCGTGTAGGGGTGCTGGGCAGCCGAAAGGATTTGAGCCGTGGTGCCGGTCTCCTGCACTTCGCCCCCCTTGAGCACAACGATGTGGTCGGCGATCTGGGCGACGACCGCGAGGTCGTGCGAAACGTAGACACCCGCTATGCCACCCGCCCGCATGACCGACTTGAACGCCTTCAGCACGTCGATTTGTGTCGTCACGTCGAGTGCCGTCGTCGGCTCGTCGAAGATGACCAGCTTGGGATCACCGATGAGCGCCATGGCCGCCGACAGCCGCTGCAATTGTCCGCCTGAAACCTGATGCGGATAACGGGCGCCGATCCCATTGGGATCCGGCAGCGACAAGGCCTTGAACAACTTGACCGCGCGCTTTCGAGCCTGCTCGGGAGGCATCAGTTTGTGGATCCGCGTAACCTCGATCACCTGCTCCATGATCGTGGACGAGGGGTTGAAGGACGCGGCGGCACTTTGCGGAACATAGGCGATATCGGTGCCGCGTAGTTTGGCACGCTCCTTTTCGGAAAGTGTCGCCATGTTCTTGCCGTTGACGTTGATCTCGCCGCCGGTGATCCGGCAGCCTGGCCGGGCGTGCCCCATGAGCGAGAGCGCCACTGTCGTCTTGCCGGAGCCGCTCTCGCCGATGAGGGCGACGATCTCGCCGTCGGCTATATCGAGGCTGACGCCCTTGATGATTTCGACAATCCGCCCGGCGTCGGTCGTCGCCTCGATCCTCAGGTTTCTGACCTCGACGAGATTGGTCATGCGTCCCGGTCCCTGATCTTCTTCGGCAAATTGTCGATCAGCAGGTTGACGCTGATGGTGAGGCTGGCGATCGCCAACGAGGGCACGATGACGGCGGGCGCGGCGAAAGGCAGGCCGCCGATGTTCTCGCGCACCAGCGCGCCCCAGTCGGCGAGTGGCGGCTGCAGCCCAAGCCCGAGGAAGGACAGGCCGGAGAGCAACAGCACGATGAAGACGAAGCGCAGGCCGAAATCGGCCAGCACCGGGCGGATGATGTTGGGCAGGATCTCGGACCCGGTGAGATAGATGGTGCTTTCGCCACGGACACGGGCGACGGTCATGAAGTCCATGGTGTTGATGTTGACGGCGAGCGCCCGCGCGAAGCGGTATGCGCCCGGGGTGTAGATGACGGCGAGCGTCAGGATCAGCACTGGGATCGATGAGCCGACCGCTGCAACGACCACAAGGCCGAACAGCTTGCTGGGGATGGAGTTCATGGCGTCCAGGAAGCGGCTGAGGCAGGTGTCGAGCCAGCCGCCGGTGACGGCCGCGATCATGCCGAGCACGACACCGGAAAAGCAGGCGATGACGACAGCGGCGAGCGATATGCCGACGGTATAGCGCGCGCCCATCAACACCCGCGAGAGCATGTCGCGCCCCAGATAGTCCGAGCCGAGCCACAGCCCCTGGCGCATCGGGCCGAAATAGTCGTCGTCGACGATGTCGCCGATCGAATGGGGGATGATGATGGGCGCGAAGATGGCGATCAGCGTCCACGCCAGGATGACCAGCGCGGCGACGACGCCCACGAGATTGTAGCTGTGGCCGAGGAAGGACCGGCGGGAGGCTGCCACGCGTGCGCCCATCATCTGAGCCTCGGGTTGGACATGATGGCGACGATATCGGCGGCGGTGATGAGCAGGAGATAACCGAGGCAGAAGATCATTGCGCAGCTCTGGATCAGCGGCAGGTCGCGGGTCGCCACCGCATCCACCATCAGCTTGGCGATGCCGGGATAGTTGAAGATCGTCTCCACGATAATGACGCCGCCGACCAGGTAGGAAAGCGAGAGCGCGACTGCATTGACGATCGGGCCTAGAGCGTTGGGAAGCGCGTGCCTCAGCACCATGCGGCTGCGCGAAGCACCCTTGAGAAGCGCCATCTCGACATAAGGCGTGGAGAGCGTTTCGATCACCGCGGCGCGGGTCATGCGGATCATCTGGGCGGAGATGACGAAGGTAAGCGTAATCACGGGCATGGCGTAGATCCGCACGAGGTCGGTCAGCGAATGCGCCTCGTTGACCGAAGACAGCGCCGGCAGCCATTTGAGATAGACGGCAAAGAGCAGCACAGCCAGCGTCGCGACCATGAACTCCGGCACGGAGATGATGCCGATCGAAAGGATGGTGACGGTGCGGTCGTAGATGGAACCCCGCAGCATCGCAGCGGTGATGCCGAGCGTCAGCGCCAGCGGCACCGAGAGCAGCGTGGTGATGCCGGCGAGCTCCATTGTGTTGACGAAGCGCCCGCCGATCAGCTTCGCGACCGGCATTTCATTGGCATAGGAAGTGCCGAGTTCGCCGTGGAGCAAGCCTACCAGCCAGCGCAAGAAGCGCAGGATCGCCGGATCGTTGAGATGCATGGCCTCGCGCAGGCCGGCGACCGCTTCGGGGGTCGCCGCCTGGCCGAGCAAGATAGACGCAGTGTCGCCAGGCAGCATGCTGGTGGCGAAAAACACGGCGAACAGGACGATCAGAAGGGTGACGACCGCGACCGCCAGCCGCTTCAGCACGAGGTTGAGAACCCCAGACGTCATGGAAGCGCTCCTGCGGTTGCGTTCGGCCAAGCCGTGTTGCGCAATAGGTGCCAGGGACCGGCTGTCCGGTCCCTGGCAGGACCCTCTCAGGCTTCGAGCCAAAGGTGTTCCGCCATTGCGTAGCCCATCATGCCACCAAGCGGGTTCGCTTCCAAACCCTTCACCTTGCTGGAAAGGGCATCGACGTTGGAAATGTAGGCCGGGATGATGGTGCCGGCCTCCTCGGAGACCATGACCTGCATCTGGTTGTAGATTTCCTTGCGCTTGGCCTGGTCGAGCGAGCCACGCGCCTCAACAAGCAACTTGTCGAACTTCTCGGACTTGTACTGGCTTTCGTTCCAGGGCGCGTTCGAGGCGTAGAGGAGCGAGAACAGGATGTCCGGCGTCGGACGCGGATTGATGTTGCCGAAGTGAATCGGCGCTTTCAGCCAGTAATTGTCCCAGTAGCCGTCGGAGGGGACCCGCTGGACGTCGAGCTTCATGCCGATATCCGCGCCGGCGGCCTGGATGATGACAGCCATGTCGATCGACGAGGTCGCGGCGTCGGAGGCGATCACGGGGATGGACTGGCCAAGCAGGCCCGCCTTCTGAAAGTGGAACTTCGCCTTGTCCGGGTCGAAAGCTTTCGGCTTGAGGTCGGCATTGTGGAAGATGTTCGCCGGCGAGACAGGCTGGTCGTTGCCGATTTCACCGAGGCCGCGCAATGCCGATTTGACGATCTGCTCGCGGTTGACGAGATACTTCATGCCGGCCACGAAGTCGGCCTTGCTGCCCGGATCCGTGTCGAGGCGGATGTTGAGATCCGTGTAGTTGCCCGAAGTCGTCTTCGAGAGTTCAAAGCCCGGCTGGCCCCCGATGAGCTTCATGGCGCGCGGATTGATCGAGGCCGCGAAATTGATGTCCCCTGACAAGAGCGCATTGACGCGGGCACTGTCGTCGCTGATGGCAATGAATTCGAACGAGTCCAAATAGGGCTTGCCCGACTTCCAGTAGTTTTTGTTCTTGGTGACGACCGATCGCACGCCCGGTTCGAACGTCTGGAGAACGAAGGCGCCCGTGCCGTTGCCCTTGGAAAAATCGGTGGTGCCATCCGCCACGATCATAAAGTGATGCAATGCCAGGATGGTCGGAAGGTCGGCATTCGGATCGGCGAGGGTGATTTCGACGGTCGATTTGTCGACCGCCTTGAAGCCGGTCATCTGCGCTGCGATCTTGGCGACCTTGGAGCCGACCGCCTTGTCGAGATGGCGCTTCAGCGAGAAGATGACGTCTTCGGCGGTGAGGTCCTTGCCGTCGTGGAAGGTGACGCCCTTGCGCAGCTTCACGGTCCAGGTCTTGGCGTCCTTGCTGTCGAAACTCTCGGCCAACTCCATCTGCGTCTTGCCATCCTTGTCGAGGAAGGTCAGGCGGTTATAGAGCGAGCAGCAGCGGACATAGTCGGTGGAGAGCGACGCCTTTGCCGGGTCGAGCGTGTCGGCGGTCGAGGACGACCAGCCGGCCGCCTTTAAATTTCCGCCGGAAACGGGCGTGGCGGCGACGGCTTGGGTCGCTCGGCCGAGCACCACGCCGCCCGCGGCAACAGCGGCGCCGCCGGCCAACAGCATCTTGAGGAGTTCGCGGCGGTTCGCGCCCCGCCGAATGGCGCTTTCGACCATGGCATCGTCTGCGCTGGTCCAGTTGGTGATCTTGTCGGTCATGTCATTCCCCTTTCTGTTGGTTTCTCGGTCCGGATGCCCGTCTTGCTGCGAGCTTTCCGGCTTGGCTCAGGTTCGTTCCTTCAGGCTTCCCCGCACGGCCGCCGCCAAGCTGGCCATCGAGGTGAAGTGGTAGTCCGGCTTGGTGAAGCGTTCGGGCTCGATCGTGCCGCCATAGCCCTTCTGGGCGTGCCGGCGCTCGATCCAGCAATTGGTCATGCCAAGCGCCCGGGATATGCCGATGTCGTGGTGCTGGCTTTGCGCGACATGCAGGATGTCGTCCTTGCTGTCGCCGCGGGACGCCACGAAATCGAAAACTTTCTGGAAGAAGGCCGGGTCCGGTTTCTCGGTGCCTGTGTCGTCGGCGGTGAAGGTGGCGAAGAAGGGCGATCCGAGCTGCTTCTCGAAATGCTCCAGCGCCCAGCGCCGGGCATTGGTCATGGCGATTAGCTTGTGCGACTTCGCAAGGTCGGCCAATGCCGTCGCGCTGTCGGGGAAGCCTTTCCAGACACTGGCCGAATCCCGCAGGCGAATACCATATTTCTCTTCGGTCGGCAGGCCGAGCCGCGGCGCGATGATCATGTAGACGCGCACGAGATCGTCCGGGAACAACCCCACCCCAGGCATGTAACGCGCCTGCCGATAGAGGGCGAGAGCCTCTTCGCCGTCGATCGAGACGCCGGCCTCGGCGGCAATGCCAGCCAGGCAGGTCGTTATGCCGCCTTCGAAGTCGATCAGCGTGCCGACCACATCGAAGGTCATGTATTTGAATTCGCTAAAGCCCCTGGCCAAGACTGGCTCTCCTCTGCGCGCTGCCGAATTGCATGTGCTGAACAGAACAAAATTCCGTGCTGCCCGGGGCGTCGGCTGTTTCTGAAGGCCCGGAAATCGGGCTTTCTGGCCTTGTCTTAACTGCAGTCTGGCACTTCCCCCGCGCTGGATTCGCCGAAAAGGCGCAAGTGCGCGGCACAAAATTGCGAAATCGTCTGCCCCGGCGATATTTCGAGATGCGAAAAGTTCGTCGCTCGTCATGCCATGGCCTGGCGGACGTCTGGATCGTCCAGCGTCTGGTCAAGAGTTCGGCGCGTGCGCTCGATGATCGCATCGATATCGCTGTCGGTACAGCAGAGCGGCGGCGCATAGCCGAGGACCCCTTGCGCGAAGGCACGGATGATGAGGCCATTGTCCCACGCCCTGTCGAAGACCCGCCGCGCCGGCATGGCCGACGCGGGAAGCGGTGTTTTCTTCTGCTTGTCGGTCACCAGTTCGACCGCTGCAAGCATGCCGCGGCCGCGCACCTCGCCGACGAGCGGATGGTCGCTCAGGCTGTTCAATCCCGCCATCAGGCGTGCGCCGGCCCTGATGCCGTTCTCCAAAAGCCCATTTTCATAGAGCCTCAACACCTCAAGCGCGACGGCGGCGCTGACCGGATGGGCGGAGTAGGTGTAGCCGTGGCCGACCGCCGAAGCGCCCGCGCCGTCGGCGATCACGTCGTAGACATGATCGGCCATGAACACCGCGCCCATCGGAACATAGCCCGAGGTCAGGCCCTTCGCCGTCGTCATGAAATCGGGAACGATGTACTCCTCAGTGCAGGCGAACAGTGGTCCCGTGCGGCCGAATCCGGTGATCACCTCGTCGGCGACGAACAGGATGCCGTATTCCCGGCAAAGCTCGCGGATCGCCTTCATCCAGCCTTTCGGGGGAACGATGACACCGCCCGAGCCTTGGATCGGCTCGGCATAGAAGGCAGCGACGCGCTCTGGCCCAATTTCCTCGATCTTGATCTTCAGCGCGGCGAGCGAGGCTGCGATGATCGCGTTCCCGTCTTCGCCGACTGGATTTCGATAGGGATAGGGGGACGGGATCTTGTGCTGCCATTCGAAGGGGATGCCGAAGCCGGCGTGAAAAGCAGGCAGCGCGGTCAGGCCGGCGCCGACCACCGACGATCCGTGATAGCCCTGCTCGATCGAAATGAACTGGTCGCGCTGCGGCTCGCCCTTGGCGTTCCAGTAGTAGCGGACGAAACGGATCGTGCTGTCGACAGCGTCCGATCCGCCGAGCGTGAAATAGACGTGATTGAGATCCCCAGGCGCACGCTCGGCCAGTTCTGAGGCGAGGCGGATGGCCGGTTCCGAGCCGAGATCGAAATAGGCAGTGGCGTAGGGAAGTTCGCGCATCTGCCGTGCCGCCGCCTCGACGATGCTGTCATGACCGTAGCCTGCGTTGACACACCACAATCCTGCGAAACCGTCGACGAGCTGCTTGCCGGACGCATCGGTCACGGTCGCACCCTTTGCCGATTTCAGCACACGCACGCCAAGCGCCTCGTGGCCGCGATATGACGAAACCGGATGAATAAGATGGGCGCGGTCGAGTTCGATCAGGGAATTGGCGAGCATTGATACCTCCGGCTAGAGCATGATGCAGCAAAGCGTGAAGCGGTTTTCGGACGACATCATGCTCTATCCCTTTGATTTAGAGTCGGATTCAGACTTCGGATCGACTCGATCCGAAATCATCCGGCTCTAGCCGAGTGCCTGGTTGGCGAGTGCGTAAACTTTTGGCCGTGCCCGTGCCGCGTCCGGCCTGGACGGACGGTCCATGGTCACGCCACCGCCGACATGGGCGAGGCCGATTTCCGTGAGCCAGTCGGCGATGCCGGTCCTGCTGTCGGTATCCACGCGCAGGAAGACACCGGGGCGCGACGCGGCGAAAAAGCTGATCAGGCCCTTGGCGTCCTCGACACTCCCGGCGATCACGGGGCCGATCACCTCGCCGCCTCCGAACGGGCGGATCGCCGCATAGGCCTCGATGGCGCCGTTGCGGCGGACGACGGCGAATTCCCCGCGCTCGGCAAGCGCATCGATCAGAGCTTCACGGTCCGCGCCATAGGCGTCGCGGTCCATCGCCTTGATTTCCGGCAGGTCGACAATGGCCGCGGCCTCCATCCCGGCAGGCGCATCAAGCTCCGCGACCTGGCCCTGATGCTGCAGGACCGTGCCGGAGGGCACAAAGCCCAGTTTCTCATAGAGAGGCATGCCGTCCCGCGTCGCGACAAGCCGCAATGGACGGTCTTTGGCAAGGGCGAAGGCCTTTTCCATCAGCCGGCGTCCCAGCCCCTTGCCTCGCATATTCCTGTCGACAATCACCATGTTGATCATGGCGCAATCATCGCCATAGGGCGTGACCAGGATGGTCCCGGTGACCTGGCCGTGGTCGTCGAGCGCGACCGCGCCGTTGGAGAGTTGCAACGCCATCTGCCAGTCCTGCGGACGATGCGGCCAATTCTCTTGGCGCGAAAGCGCGACGGCGCCCTCGATATGGTCCGGCCCGAACGCTCGGAGTTCGATCTCTTCCTGCTGCATGAGGCATCCTTCCGTCTGCCGTAAGTCTCGACCATCGGCGCGCCGCAGATCGTCTGAAGGCGCTGGCTTCGGCGGTATCATTCGCCGTAGCGCGAGCGGTGCGCCGCATCTTGTGCTGGCGCCGCCCGTGGCGGATGCATTTCAGGTCAAGGAAGGCGGGCTCATTGACCGTCGGGATGCTACAGCGTGCCAAACCAGCAGGCGGATACGAAACTTTCTGCTTTCGGGAAGGCTATTTCGGTCAGGTGGCTCGCCGCCCGCCGGCCTATGATGAAATACATCCCAACGCGGAAGTGCTTCCACTGGAGATCGACGGACATGGCTTCTTTCAGGCCCAAATACATCACCTTCGACTGCTATGGCACGTTGACCTTCTTCCAGATGGCGGAATCGGCGCGCGACCTCTATGGCAGCCGGCTCGACGAGCCGCGCATGCAGGAGTTCATCAAGAATTTCGCGGCATATCGGCTCGACGAGATCCTGGGCGACTGGAAGCCCTATGCTGACGTCGTCCACAATGCGCTCGAGCGCGCCTGCAAGCGCAATGGTGTTGTCTTCAATCCCGACGATGCCAAAATGGTCTATGAGCGTGTCCCGACCTGGGGACCGCATGCAGATGTTCCGGCGGGCCTGGCAAAGGTCGCCAAGGAAATTCCGCTGGTTATCCTCTCCAACGCCATGAACGCGCAGATCATGTCCAATGTTGAAAAGCTCGGCGCGCCCTTCCATGCTGTCTATACGGCCGAGCAGGCGCAGGCCTACAAGCCCCGCTTCAAGGCCTTCGAATACATGTTCGATAGGCTGGACTGCGGCCCGAAGGACATTCTTCACTGCTCGTCCTCGTTCCGCTACGACCTGATGTCGGCGCACGATCTCGGCATCAAGAACAAGGTCTGGGTCAACCGCGGTCACGAACCGGCCAACCCTTATTACGGCTATGTCGAGATATCGGACATTTCGGGCCTTCCAGGCGTGGTTGGTCTCTAAAACAGGCGGATTGCCGATGAAGCTGGTCTCCTACTGGCACGACACAGCCCCCGTATTTTCCGGCGCGGCGCAAGGCCCGGTCAAGGGGCACTACGATGCCGCCATCATCGGCGGCGGCTTCACCGGTCTCGCCGCGGCGCGCCAATTGGCGAAGGCCGGCGCCAAGGTGGCGGTGCTGGAAGCGGAGCGCGTGGGCTGGGGGGCATCCGGGCGCAATGGCGGGCATCTGAACAACGGGCTTGCCCATAGCTACCTCTCGGCCAAGGCGGAGCTCGGCAAGGAACGCGCGATCGCGCTCTACCGGGCGCTGGACGACTCCGTCGACACGATCGAGGCGCTGGTAGCCGAGGAAGGCATCGACTGCGACTTCCGTCGCGCCGGCAAGCTGAAGCTCGCCTCCAAGCCGCAGCATTTCGAAGCGATCGCCCGCAACTTCGAAGCTATCCACGCCGAGGTTGATCCGGATACGGCGCTGCTGTCGGTAGATGATCTGAAATCCGAGATCGGCTCGCCTTTCCATGGCGCGATGCTGTCGAAGAAGAGCGCCATGATGCATATGGGCCGCTATGTGGCCGGGCTGGCCGCTTCAGCCGCTCGCCACGGCGCTGTCATCTACGAGAACGCAGCGGTGACCGACCGCAAACAGGCCGGCAAGCGGCATGAACTGACCACCCCGCGTGGCCGCATCAGCGCCGACAATGTGCTGGTGGCGACTGGCGCCTATACCACGCCTAATTTCGGCTATTTCCGCCGCAGGATCATCTCCGTCGGCAGCTTCATTATCGCCACGCGGCCGTTGAGCGACGCCGAGACCGCCGCGATCATGCCGGGCAACCGCACTTGCGTGACCTCGATGAACATCGGCAACTACTTCCGGCTTTCGCCCGACAATCGCCTGATCTTCGGCGGCCGCGCACGCTTCTCGGCCACATCGGACCAGCGCTCCGACGCCAGGAGCGGCCAGATATTGCAGGCAAGCCTGGCCACGATCTTCCCGCAGCTCGCCACGGTCGAGATCGACTATTGCTGGGGCGGGCTGGTCGACATGACCAAGGACCGGTTCCCACGCGCCGGCTATCACGATGGAGTCTGGTACGCGATGGGCTATTCCGGCCACGGCGCGCAGTTTTCCACCCATCTCGGCATGGTCCTGGCCGATGCCATGCTCGGCCGCGACGATCGCAATCCGCTGAAAGGGCTCGAGTGGCCTGCCATCCCCGGCTATTCCGGCAAGCCCTGGTTCCTGCCGATGGTCGGACTCTACTACAAGGCGCTCGACCGGTTTCAGTGACCCTTTCGGCTAAGCCTAGCTTCAGCCTCAGCTGAGCCCGCCCATGTGAAAACTCTTCATCTCGAGGTATTCCTCGATGCCGGCCTGCGCCCCCTCGCGCCCAAGACCGGACTGTTTGACACCGCCGAAAGGCGCCACCTCCATCGAGACCGAGCCGGTGTTGAGGCCAACCATGCCGAACTCCAGCGCTTCGCCGACGCGCCAGGCGCGTTTCAAATTTTCAGTGTAGAAGTAAGAGGCAAGCCCGTAAGGCGTGCCGTTGGCGAGAGCGATCGCTTCTTCTTCCGTTTCGAAGCGGAAAAGCGGTGCGACCGGGCCGAATGTCTCCTCGTCGGCAAGCTGCATCTCGTTCGTGGCGCCGGTCAGCACCAGCGGCGCGACATATTGCAGGCCCTCCGGCAAAGCCGGCTTCTGCGTGATGATCTCGGCACCTTTGGCGAGCGCGTCCTCGACGTGGCGGTTGATCTTCTCGACCGCCGCCATGTTGATCATCGGCCCGATCGCGACGCCGGGCTGCGTGCCGGGGCCCACCGTCATGGCGTTGACACGGGCGGTGAGCTTCGCGGCGAAGGTTTCGTAGACTCCGGCTTGCACAAGGATGCGGTTGGCGCAGACGCAGGTCTGGCCGCCATTGCGGAATTTCGAGACGAGCGCGCCCTCGATGGCAAGGTCGAGGTCGGCATCGTCGAAAACGATGAAGGGCGCGTTGCCACCGAGTTCGAGACTCAAGCGCTTCACGCTGTCGGCCGCGCCGCGCATCAGCAGCGAACCGACCCGCGTCGAGCCGGTGAAGGATATCTTGCGCACCGTCTCGTTCGCCATGATCTCGTTGCCGATCTCGGCCGGCATGCCGGTGACGATGTTGATGACGCCGGCGGGTATACCCGCCCGTTCGGCGAGCACGCCGAGCGCCAGCGCCGAATAGGGCGTGAACTCGGACGGCTTGATCACTACCGTGCAGCCGGCGGCCAGCGCCGGCGCGACCTTGCGGGTGATCATCGCGTTGGGAAAGTTCCATGGCGTGATGATGCCGCAAACGCCTACCGGTTCCTTCAGGACGATGATGCGGCGGTCTGATGTGGGCGAGGGGATGGTGTGGCCGTTGATACGGCGCGCTTCCTCGGCAAACCATTTGACGAAGGATGCGCCGTAGCGGATCTCGCCCTTGGCTTCGTCCAGGGGCTTGCCCTGTTCCGTCGTCAGGATCAGCGCCAGATCGTCCAGATGCGCCAGCATCAGGCCATGCCATGCTTCCAGGAGCGCCGCGCGTTCGGCGTTGGTCTTCTTCCTCCAATCTCGGTAGGCGGAAGCCGCGGCCTCTATCGCCGCACGGGTCTCCGTACCGGCCATGTCGGGTACCGTGCCGATCGCCGACTGGGTCGCTGGGTCGAGCACATCGACCGTTTTGCCGGAGCCGGCAGTGACCCATCTACCGCCGATCAGACCGGCTTCGCGAAAGAGAGTTTTGTCCTTCAGGTTTTTCATCGAAAATGCCTTGCAATCAGGTGAGTGCTGCGACGACGGCCGCTGTGATGGCTTCCGTCCTGTCCTTCCCGGGGGTGGTTCCAATGCCGCGCGCGGTTGTCGCTTCGACCGCCTTCATGACGCGGCCGGCCGCAGCCGTTTCGCCGAGATGTTCGAGCATCATCGCACCGGACCATATGGTGGCGATCGGGTTGGCGATGCCCAGATGCGCGATGTCGGGCGCGGAGCCGTGCACCGGCTCGAACATGGACGGCGCCGAGCGGTCGGGGTTGATGTTGGCGGAGGCGGCGTAGCCGAGCCCGCCCTGGATCGCCGCGCCGATATCGGTGAGGATGTCGCCGAACAGGTTGGAGGCGACGACCACGTCGAGGCTCTCCGGCGCCATGATCATGCGCGCGGCCAGCGCGTCGACATGATAGCTGGTCACAGCGACGTCAGAGTACTCCGCAGCCAGCTTTCGCGTGATCTCGTCCCAGAACACCATCGAGTATTTCTGCGCGTTGGACTTGGTGACGGAGGCCAGCTTGCCGCGCCGTGTCCGCGCCTGCTCGAAGCCGAAGCGCAGGATGCGCTCGACGCCGGCGCAGGTGAAGATCGAGGTCTCCACGGCGACCTCGTCCAGAGTGCCTTGATGCACACGCCCGCCGGCGCCCGAATACTCGCCTTCGGTGTTCTCCCGAATGCACAATATGTCGAAACTCTCGGCCCGCAGCGGCCCCGTCACCCCCGGCAGCAGGCGGTGCGGCCGGATGTTGGCGTATTGCACGAATGCCTTGCGAATCGGCAGCAACAGGCTGTGGAGCGAGACGGAATCTGGCACCTCCGCCGGCCAGCCGACCGCGCCGAGAAGGATGGCGTCGAAGCTACGCAGGGTCTCGATGCCGTCTTCGGGCATCATGCGGCCGGTGTCCTTGTAGAACTTGCAGGACCAGGGGAAATCGGTTCCGGCCAAGGTAAAGCCGGCATATTTGGCCGCCGTCTGAAGCACGGACCAGGCGGCCCCGGTCACGTCGCGGCCGATGCCGTCACCGGGGATCAGGGCGATCGAATAGGACTTCATAGGCATCTCTCTAGAGGCTGATCAGGACGCTCTTGGTCCTGCGATTGGCAAGATAGGCCTCGCGGCCGAGGTCCTTGCCGATGCCGGAACGCTTGTAGCCGCCGGTCGGCAGGATATGGTCGCGCGAGCGGCTGTAACGGTTGACCCAGACGGTGCCCGCCTCAAGCTTGCGCGCGAAGCGGATGGTGCGGGACAGGTCGGAGGTGAACAGGCCGGAAGCCAGCCCGTAGGTCGAATGGCTGGACAGCGCCAGCGCCTCCTCCTCGGTCTCGAAGGTCTGCACCGTCAGGACCGGGCCGAAGATTTCCTCGACAATTGCAGGATTGGACTGGTCGACACCTGTAATCAGCGTCGGCTCGTAGAAATAGCCGGCGTGATCCATGGCATGGCCGCCAGTGAGGCATTCGCCGCCTGCCTCAACCGCGGCCCGCACGATGCCATCGATACGCGCCCGCTGCCCTTCGGAGATGATGGGGGAGTACTGTGTCGTCGCGTCCCAGGTCGGGCCGGGCCGCACCGCCTTCATCTTTCCCAGGATAGCGGCCGTCAGTCTTTCGGCGACGCTTTTCTCGACGATAAGGCGCGTGCCGGCCACGCAGGCCTGGCCCGCGTTGAAGGTGACGCTGCCGGCGATGGCCGTCGCCGCCTTGTCCAGATCGGCATCGGCAAAGACGATCTGCGGGCTCTTGCCACCGAGTTCCAGCGTCATCGGCTTGACGCCGGTGCGGGCGACATTCTCCATGATGGCCGATCCGGCGCGGGTCGAGCCGGTGAAGGAGACCTTGGCGATCTCGGGATGGCCGGTCAGCGCCGTGCCGGTCGTCGGACCGTCTCCCAGCACGACGTTTATGAGCCCTGCGGGCAGGCCAGCTTTAACGGCGAGTTGCGCCATATAGACTGCCGAAAAGGGCGTCATTTCCGACGGCTTCAGCATGACCGCGTTGCCCGCGGCCAATGCCGGACCCAGCTTCCATCCAGCCATCGAGATCGGAAAATTCCAGGGCGTGATCGCGCCGACCACGCCATAGGGCTCGCTCATGATCATGCCGAGACTGCCGTCGTCGGTCGGCGCCAAATCGTCGCCTTCCTTGTCGGCGAATTCGGCAAAGAAACGGATCTGCTCGGCGGTAATGGCGATGTCGCCGGCGACGAGTTGGCCGACGGGCCGCGTCGAGCACAGCGCCTCGATCCTGGCCAGCGTTGCCGCTTCCGCTTCGATCAGATCGGCCCAGGCCTGGAGTGCCTTGGTGCGCTCGCGTGGCCGGACGCCGCCCCAGTTGCTGGCCTTCAGCGCAGCCTTGGCGCTCTCCACCGCACGATCGACCATGTCTATGCCGGCCACGGGACAGGCAACATATGATTTGCCGTCCGACGGGCGGCGCATCTCGATTCCGCCCTCAGCCGGAATCAACTCCCTGCCGATGAAATGGCCGACGGGAAGGGGGATTATATCGGGATCGAAGCTCAGGCTCATCGACAACCACTCTACGGCATCGGCAGGAGCCTAGCGTGTGCCGGCACGCAGCATGCGCTGTTCGGCGTTCCGCCACCGACGAATGTTGTGTGCTGAGTGAGGGGGACGGCAAAATCTTCCGCGGGCCAGCACCTCGCTCGGATCCTGTCATCCCACGGTGACGTAGATCTTGCGCACCGTTTCGATCGTTTTCCAAATACCGGTGAAGCCAGGCTTCATCACGAAGCTGTCGCCGGCGCGGTAGGTCATCGTCACGCCGGCATCGGGCGTGATTTCGATCACGCCGGAGAGGATGTGGCAGAACTCGAATGTCTCGCCCTTGATTGAGCGCGTCTCGCCTGGGGTCGCTTCCCAGACGCCTGTATGGATGTCCCTGGTGACGTCCTGCGCCCAGGTCTTGAAGGCAGGGTCGCCGGCAATCAGCCGCTCACGCAATGCCTTGGATTCGCGCGGCGAAAAGCTTGGGTCGGTATCGACGGTCTTGAGCAGGGACAAAGGATGGCCTTTCTGGTTGGACTTCAATAACCGCGCGACCGGTCGACAAGCCCGATCGGCTGGAGACCGGAGCGGTGGCGACAGATATTGTCGATGACGGCCCGTGCGGCGGTCGCGGGCTGGGTGACGCTGGCGACATGCGGGGTGAGGATGATCTTCGGATGCGACCAGAACGGATGGCCCGTGGGCAGCGGTTCGGGATCGGTCACATCAATCATCGCTGCGGAGAGGTGGTTGCTGTCGAGCGCGGCGACGAGCGCTTCGTGGTCGAGCTGCAGCCCCCGACCCGTGTGAATGAGCGCCGCGCCTTGGGGCAGTTTCGCGAACAGGTTGGCATCGAGGAAGCTGCGGGTGTCCTCGGTCAGCGGCAGCAGGCAGATCAATATGTCGCTGGCCGTGAGCATTCTCTCCAGCCCGATCTCGCCGTCATGGCAGGTCACCCCTTCGATTTGCCGCGGCGAGCGGCTCCAGCCGGCGAGCGGAAACCCGAACGGTTTCAGTCGGTCCAGGACGGCCTGGCCGAGCTGCCCGAGGCCGAGCACGCCGATCCGACGCGACCCGGCCTGCAGCTGTGGGATGTCGCGCCATTCGCCGGCGCGCTGCTGCGCCAGATATCCGGGGAGGTTGCGATGCAGGGCGAGGACGGCCAGCGTCACATACTCCTGCATCATGCGCACGATGCCTTCCTCGATCGTACGCACGATCTTCACCTGTTCAGGCACTGTATCGAGGCGGAACTGGTCCACGCCGGCGCCAATGGAAAACAGGATCTCCAGGTTCCTGTAGCGTGCGAGGTCTTCTGGCGCGGTCCAGGTAATGAAATAGCGCACGGCGTCGGGATCGACCGTTGCGGCATCCATAGTGAAGGGGACGTCCGGGAGTTCTTTGGCGAAGGCATCGGCGAAGACCGCCCCACGCCGCGCATCGGAATTGAACAGGAATGTCATTCCGGTGCTCCTTCAAGCCGCGCAACGCGCGCCCAGCGCTTCGATCATCCGCTGGCAAGCCGTGAGTTCGCTCGCGAGAATATATTCGTCCGGCTTGTGGGCGCGGGCAATGTCGCCCGGGCCGCAGATGATCGCGTCGAAGCCGGCAGCCTGGTAGAGCCCGGCCTCCGTGCCGTAGCTGACGGCGGCAAGCGGCGCTTCGCCGGTCAACTCGCCCAGCAGTGCCGCCAGGCTCGCGTCTTGCGGCAGCGATAGCGCCGGATAGGCGCTCATTGGCGCCCACTCTATCCGAAAGCCTCCGGCCGCAAGTGCTTCGGCCCGCGCCTTGACCGGCGCGAGCAGGCTGGCGGGGTCGACACCGGGTATGGCACGCGCCTCGAGGTCCAGCGTGCAGCTGTCGGGGATGATGTTGACCGACTGTCCGCCCGCGATCACGCCGGCCTGCAGCGAAGAATAGGCTGGCTCGAAGACAGGGTCGAAAGGACCATGCGTCAGCCGCTCGGCTTCACTCACGGCAGCGCCCAGCGCGTCGGACATCGCATGGATCGCGTTGAGCCCGAGGTCCGGCCGTGAGGAATGGCCTGCCCGTCCCTTGATGGTCACGCGGGCGGCCGCCTTGCCCTTGTGGCCGAGCACGGCGCGCATGCCGCTCGGCTCGCCGACGATGACGCCGAGCGGCTTTGCGCAAAGGTGGGAAAGCCGGGCGATGAGATGCGGCACACCGCGGCATCCTACCTCCTCGTCGTAGGAGAAGGCGAGGTGGATCGGTCTAGTCAGGCGCTGGCCCGCTATATGAGGTACAGCCGCGAGCGCCGCGGCAAGAAACCCCTTCATGTCCGTGGTGCCGCGTCCGTAAAGGCGTTCGCCGTCCCGGCGCAGCGTAAAAGGAGCAGAGGTCCATTGCGGCTCGCCAGCGGGAACGACGTCCATGTGGCCAGACAAAATGTAGCCCGGGACGTCGGCGGGGCCGATCGTTGCGAAAAGATTGGTGCGGTCGCCTTCCGGTCCTGGGAGCAGGGTAACCTTCGCTCCTTTTTCCGCGAGATAGGCCTCGATCCAGCCTGCGATGTCATCGTTTGGCTTGCCGGCGACCGATGGAAAGCCGACGAGACGGTCAAGGATACCGAAGACGTCCATTCCTGCCCTCAAAACATTTGGGTGCGCCGGATTGGTGCCGTCGACCATAAGCTGCAACAATTCGAAGGAGGATGTGCGCCTTCTTTCGCGATTGCGTGCCGAAAGCGGAAGTGTTTCAGTTGAATCTTGCGTTGGTGCGCGGCTTTCTAGCAAATCGTATCGATGGTTTGTTTTAGCGTTGGCAGGAGCATGGGTGGCCTGTGTGTCGCTCGTTACGCGGTCTTTCAGAGGCATGGAATTGAAGCCGTCCGGAAGCTTGAAAATCGATGCCTTCTCGATGCGGATCGGCGACATCGAAGGCGTCGAACTCGACCGGTTGCACGCGCACTCTCTATCCGTGGGATGGCCGCATCGCGCCGAGGACTGGCAATTCCTGCGCGAATCGGGACGGGGGTTCGTTGCGCTCGACGAGATCGGCCGGGTGCTCGGCTCGGCCATGTGGTTCCCGCATGGCGACGATTTCGCGACCGTAGGGATGGTCATCACCTCGCCGCGGCTGCAGACGCTGGGAGCCGGCCAGTGGCTGATGAAGCGGGTCTTCGACAACGTGGTCGGGCGCGACTTGCGCCTCAATGCGACCCGAGCGGCAAAACGGCTCTATCTTTCGCTCGACTTCAAGCCGGAGAAGACCGTCTATCACTGCCATGGGATCGCCCGCGCCGCCACGGCGGCTGGAATAGACAGGGAGTGTAGCGAGGTGCGTCGGCTGGTGGCTGAGCACTTGCCGGCGATCATCGCGCTCGATGCGGTCGGTTTCGGAGTGCATAGAGCGGCACTTGTCGAAAAGCTGTTCGAACAATCTGTTGGCTACGGGCTCTTCGGCGAGGGCGCGCTCAAGGCCTTCGCTCTCTGCCGGCCCTTCGGCCGCGGCCATGTCATCGGTCCGGTCCTAGCGGAGCGAGATACCGATGCCATCGCAGTGGTCCGGCCGCACATCGCCGATCATTCGGGCAGTTTCCTCCGGGTGGACACGCATATGGGAAGCGGCGAATTCGCCGCCTTTCTGGCGCACAGCGGAATGCCGGTCTTCGACACGGTGCTGACCATGTCGATGGGCAAACGCCTCGCCGATTTTGCGGCCGACGGTGCAGCTACACCGGTAACCTATGCTCTGGCCAGTCAAACTCTCGGATAGGTCAGCCGAGGATGCGGACGGGCTCCGCACCATCTGCTAACCGGGAAAAGGTGTCCAGGGCGTGCATTTCACCTCGAACAGGACCGCGTTCAGCCCGGCGCCGCGTAAGAAGCCGGATAAGGCCCTCCCGCATCGATCCGGATACCACCGGCACCGCGTCAGGCTACAATCGACATAGCCGCCCCATGCGTGATCGATTGTTGATGGAAGGCTACTGTCGCGGCCGTGACTTTGCTTCAACATTTAACTATTAACTGTTTTGCAAATGCGACGTTGACGTTTGCAGCGTCATAGGGTTAATAATCTCCTAATATAAGCATCTTCTAAAATCTCTTGATCGGAAACCGACGTTTTAGACGATGCAATGGGTAGGGAGACGTAGCGCAGCGACCAACGTCGTCGCAGCCGCCATTTGCGATCATCATCCGCTAGCTCCAGCCGGCTCTTCTTGCCCGGCAGGCTCGCTGATGATGCACTGCACTTCACTTCCAACCCAGTTGTGCGCCTATCTTTGGGATCGATGCTCGGACAGAGCGTGGTCGAACAAGACTAGCAACAAACAGGCGTAGGGGCGTCTGTCACAGAAAAACAGGGGGTTGAAAAATGGCTACTCAGGTCACCGGTGCCGGCGGTACCACGACGTCGTTCTCCAATACACCGCAGGCGCAGGACGACACGTTCGCCAGCAACACGACAGGGCTCACTGAGGATATTCTCCAAACCGTCTTCCTGAGTGTGATGGCCAACGATCTCGGCGGGAACGCCAAGACCCTCTGGTCAATCGACAATGGCATCAATAATACAGGCGCGATGGGTGGATACATCGCCGGTGATTTGCTGACACAAGACTTGGCACGGATTGAAGCTGCCAACTCCGAGACGAGTTACAACGGCGCGAAGATCTGGATTACGTCCGATGGACGCGTGGGATATGACGCGACTACCTTGTCAGCGGCTTTCAAGGCGCAGTTACAGGGCTTAAGTGCAGGCCAGTACCTAACCGACAGCTTCATCTACTCGATCCGGCTCGGTAATGGCACGCTCAGCTGGGCGACCGCGACGGTACAATTCGCCGGCACCAACGACGCCGCGGTGATTTCCGGGGTGGTTACGGGTTCAGTGATCGAGGCCGGCGGCGTGGGCAACGCCATTGCCGGGACGCCGACGGCGAGCGGCACGCTGACGGACACCGACGTCGACAACACGCCCAATACGTTCCAGGCGGTCGCTGCCGGAGCCGTCAGCGATCATAGCTACGGCACCTACCAAATGACCACCGGTGGTGTCTGGACCTTTACGCTCAACAATAGCAATGCGACGGTGCAGGGGCTCAACGCCGGCCAGCACCTCACCGAGACTTTTACCGTGCACACACAAGATGGCACGGCCCAGGTGGTGACGATTGACATCACCGGCAAGAATGACGCCGCCGTGGTTTCGGGCGCCATTGGTGGCACGGTTGTGGAAGCCGGCGGTGCTATCAACGGTGTCCCGACCGTGAGCGGTACGCTCACGGATACCGACGTCGACAATCCAGCGAATACGTTCCAGGCGGTTGCTGCAGGCGGGGCAACGGACCACGGCTACGGCACCTTTGCGATGACCGCTGCTGGCAATTGGACCTACACGCTCGACAACACCAATATTGCAGTCCAGGAGCTCAATGCAGGCGATCATTTGACCGACACATTCACGGTTCTAACCGCAGACGGGACAGCACAGGTAGTAACAATCACTATCAACGGTATTACTGACAATGCCACGGTCAACCTGAGCGCCTCGACGGTCGCCGAGGGGGCGGTCGCCAACTACGTGTTCACGGCGACGCTGTCGGATGCCTCGCAGGGCGTCACCACGATCACCACCGACCAGGGCATCATCACCA
>NZ_JAPYKP010000057.1:0-33072 GCF_037179725.1 Mesorhizobium sp. Cs1321R2N1
ATGGACTACGATTTGGGATATTTCGACGATGAGACATGCAGGCTCGAACCACTCCAAAACCCGTTCGGGCCAAAAGTGTTACCCATGTCTCCGGTATAAACCGTAACCCATGTGTCCGGAACGGACCGAGCTATCCGTGGTGCAGACGACGGGACTCGAACCCACAACCTCCGGATTAAGTCCGGCGCTCTCCCAATTGAGCTACATCCGCGATCCCAATCCCCAAAGCGGCGCCGTATACAGGGCGGCAAAGCCGCCTGCACGGGCGGAGACGAAAGCTCCAACCGTTGTGCTCGCTTCGGTTTTCGTGACCGGGAGCGCGCCTATGGCCCCTGCGACGGGTTGTCGCAAGCGGCATTGTCGCGGCCAAATCGCGGCTTCTTGCGGCGGTGGCATTTCGGCAACACTGGTTGCCGCGCCTGCGATCGGGAGTTGCGGTCTCAGAAGGTGACGCGGCCGAGTACGCGCAAGCCGTCGCCTTGCGGCTCGACCACCACTGCTTCGCCTTCGCGCGGCGACACGCCGGTCAGCGCCACGATGTTTTCGAGATGGGTGACCATGACCATATTGTCGGAACCGGTATAGGCGCGGATTTCCTTCATAACCGCCGCGATCTGCGCCGCCTTGTCCGCCGCATCGCTCTTCAAAAGGTCGAGGGGGGCAAAAAGCTCCGGCTCGGCCTCGAAGGCGGTGCGCGCCGTGTCGAGGCAGCGGCAATAGCGGCTGGACAAAATGCGCTCGATGGGAGCCGCGCGGGCGGCAAACAGGGCGCCGATCTTGCTTGCCTGCTGCTTGCCGCGCGCCGACAGATTGACCTGGGTGGCGCAATTGCCGATGTCGAAATTGGCCGGGTCGGTGGTGCCGGTGACCATGGCGTGGCGCAGCAGCACGACATGGCCGCCGTCGCGCAGCAGCGCCCAGCCGGCGTCCGTCGCGTGCGCGGCGGCGGGGACGACAAGCAGGAACAACGCCAAGGCTAACCGGATCATCGCCACCCTTCCATGAGTCCGTATCGGGCTCCAACCATTCGCATATAGAGATTGGAACGCGGGCACAAAGACAAGCCGGGCGTCGGCCGCGTCTCAAGCCTCACTTTTTGGCGAGCTGCTGCTTCACCAGATCGATTTTCTGGTCGGTGAGCGGGATGGGGATTGTGTAGCCGGCTTCGGTAAAGCCCTGTTTTGCGTTCTCGAAGAACGCGATCGCCTTGAGGTATTCCGGCTTGCCGCCGCCATAGCTGGCGCGGTTCCAGTGGATGTCGCCAAGGTTGTTCTGTTCGAAGGCCCACTGCATGGGCTGACTTTCCCTGGTGAACACTTTCAGCGTCGCCGTGAAAGCCGCCTCGGCCTTATCGAGATATTTGCCGGTCCGTTCGATGTTGCCGAGGTTGAGGAGGCTCATACCGATACCATTCTGGGCGTTGGCCCAGTCGACGGGTGCCGTCTCGATGGTCAGCACTTCGAGCGCCGCACGCCGCGCGGCGATCGAATCCTGCAAGGTCCTGGGGTCGGCATTGCTCATGCTCAACCAGTGCAGCGTCGAGCCGAGGCCAGCCTGGGTCAGCGCCCATTGCCGCGGGTTGGTCTCGCGTTTGTACTCGCGCAAAGCTTCGCGGTAGGCGGCAATCGCCTCGCTGTAGTGTTCGGGCTTGTCCGTCACGCCGCCAAGAAGCTGGAGCGTGTTGCCGAGATTGTAGTAGCTCATCGCCCAATCGAGGGGAAATTTCCGTCTGACATAGACCTGGCGGGCCGCCTGGAATGCCGCGGCCGACTGCTCCAGCCTGGATGCGTCGCGGGTGCGCTGGCCAAGCGTCTGGTAGATCGAGCCGAGATTGTTCTGCGCCGACGCCCAATCCATCGGGAAGCGCTGCTTGGTGAACACCGTCAATGCATCGTCATAGGCTGCCGCCGCCTCTTCAAGCGTGCCGGTGCCCATGTCGAAACGGGCGACACCACTCAGCGCATTGCCGAGGTTGAGCCGGCTGGTGGCCCAGGAGACGGGGAATGTGTCGCGGGTTCGCACTTCGAGCGCGGCGCGAAAGGCGTCGACGGCCTCGTTGATCCTGGCCTTGTCGTTGAGCTGGATGCCGAGGGTCACAAGTGTGTTGCCAAGATTGTTCTCGACCATCGCCCATTCGACCGGCGTCTTCTGGCGCGTGTATTCCTCGAGCGCCAGCCGGTAGGCCGCTTCCGCCCGGGCCAGATGCTCGCCGCCGGGTTCACGTTCGGAGAGCGCATAGAGCGCGAGGCCAAGATTGTTCTGCGAGGAAGCCCAGTCGAGGGGAACCTTGTCGCGCGGGCGCTTTTCCAGCGTGGCACGCATCGCCGCCACCGCCTCGTTCAAGCGCTTCGGGTCGCTCTCGCGTTCGCCGATCTTCAACAGCACGTTGCCGAGATTGTTCTGGGCGGCGGCCCAGTTGAGATCGTCTTTCACACGTTCGAACACAGCCAGCGAATCGCGAAAGATCTGCGCGGCCTCTTCGAGATGCGCGGTCTCGGTCTCGCGCTCGCCGATGTTCTGCAGCACCACGGCCATGTTGTTGCGGGTAATGGCCCAGTCGCGATTCTGTTCGCCATTGGGAATGAAGTTCAGGATGGCGCGATAAGCTTCGATCGCATGCTGCAGCGCATCCAGGTCGCCGGTGGCGTAGCCATAGGAATTAAGTGCCTCCGCCTCCTGGTTCTTGTAGTTCCAGCGCAGCTTGTCATCCCATTTCTCGGCCAGCGAGAACGCCTTGGCGTAGTCGTTGGCGGCCGATTTGTAGTCGAAGACCAGCGCCGAGGCGTCGGCCCGCTTGGCGTAGATCGCGGCATCGGCGATGCGCTTCTGCTTGATCAATTCCTCAGCCTGGTCGACCGTGTCGTTGGTCTCCTCGACCCGCCCCACGGCATCATCGAGGAATTTTCGCGCCGTGGCGATCGCGCCCTGGCCGATGGCCTTGTCGGCGGAGGCGACCAGACGTTTGATTTCCGGGTCGTCGGTGCGCAACGCGGCGCGCTCGGACATCATCTTCTTCAGGCGCTCGGCCTGCGCATCGAGCACTTTCCGCAGGTCGGTCGGATCTTCGGGGATTTTCTCGGTGCCTAGTGCCCGCAGCACGCCGTAAAGCGCGTCGAGCGGCACGCCCTCCTGCAGCGATGCCAATTCCACCTGTGCCCGCTTGGGGTCCGGCAGATCGGAAATGGTCAGGAGCAACTGTCGCCGCTCACCGGTGATCAGCCCGTCATCGCCGGTCGGCTCCGGCGGAGCCACGCCGAAATAGAGCAGGCGGCGCAGGCTTTCGTTGACCCAGGGGCGCTGCTTCGCCTTGGTGTCGAGATAGACCTCTTCCGTGACCATGCGCATGACCGAGCCGAATTCGGTGCCTTTCATCGCCGCGAGGTGGCGCAGCAGGGTGGCCGCATAGGAGCTGTTTTCGCCAGCGGCGCCATCGAGCGCCGGACGGCCGGGTTCCGCGGCGAAGCCGATCACCGTGCCGAGGCTCGCATCGGCCGCCGGCTCGTTGCCGAGGGCCTTGGCGCCGCGCACCGGTTCCAGTCCCCCCGCGCCGATCGGCTCGGCCGAAGCGGTCGGCGCACGCCGCACCACGGCACTTGATGGAAACGGATTGGTGCGGCAGGCATCGAGCAGCACGATCGTCACCGGCACCGTCTTCTTCAATTCGTCTATGACGGCGGAAATCGGCACCAGTGCCTGATCGGCATCCTTGAGCGACGAGACATCGGCGTCGACCGGAACCAGATAATTCTCGCCACCGGCCTCGATGCCGTGACCCGAGTAGTAGATGAGAGCGACGTCGGCGCCCTCGGCATCCTCGACGAAGCGTTCGAGGTCGCGCTTCAGCTTGCTGGCATCGCGGTCGGTGACGTTGCGGGCGTCGAAACCGAGATCGGTCAACATCTTGGCCATGTCGCGGGCATCATTGGCCGGGTTGGGCAAGGCAGCGATGTGTTCGTATCTGGACTGACCGACGATCAGCGCCACGCCCTTGAGGTCTTTTGCCTCGGCAGCCTGAAGCATCGACGCGGCCACGGAGACAAGCATGGCGACAAACAATGTCAGCCACGCACGCCCGAAAAGACGCAGTTTCGAGGTTTCGACAAAGGTCATTTGTCGTTCCGCCCTGATGATCCAAGCCCTGTATAACCCTGGCAGCCGACGATGATCAAATTCGGGCGCGATTGCGCCGCGACCGTGGCTCGCCTATCCCTGAAAAATGTCTCCGCTCACCGAAACCGTCCTGTTCGTCTTCAGTCTTGTCGCGCTCGGCTATCTCGCTGGGTACACAGGCTATCTGAGACCGGCGAGCGGCGAGGGGATATCCGACTTCGCGGTCTCCGTGGCAATGCCGCTGCTTCTGTTCCAGACCATGGTCAAGGCCGATTTCCATGGCGTGGCGCCATGGCCGCTATGGGGTGCCTATTTCACCGCCGTGGCGATCACCTGGGCGGCGGGCCATGTCGTCACCACGCGAATCTTTGGTCGCGATGCGCGAGCCGGGGTCGTCGGCGGGGTGTCATCGGCCTATTCCAATGTGGTGCTGCTCGGTGCCCCCTTCATCCTTGGCATATTTGGTCCGAGCGGCTTCGAAGTGCTGTCGCTGCTGGTCTCGGTGCATCTGCCGATCATGATGATGGCTTCGATCGTGCTGTTCGAGATGTTCGGCCGGGGCAGCGGCGACCATGTGCATCCGTTGCGCGTCACCCGCAGCTTCCTGAGGCGGCTGTTCATCAACCCGCTGATCATCGGCATTCTCCTGGGTCTCGCATGGCGGCTCAGCGGCGTCCCGCTGCCGGGTCTCATCATGCGGCTGGTCGATGCGCTGGCGAATACGGCCGGGCCGGTGGCGCTGTTTGCCATGGGGCTGAGCCTGCGCCGCTTCGGCATATCAGGCAATGTCCGGCCGGCCCTGGCGCTTTCGGCGCTGAAGCTGTTCCTGATGCCGGCGCTGGTTTTTGCCTTCGTCTGGCTGCTCGGCCTGCCGCCGCTGACTGCCAAGGTGGCGGTCGTGGTGGCGGCGCTGCCGTCCGGCATCAATTCCTATCTCATCGCCGTCCAGTTCAACACCGGCCAGGCGCTGGCATCGAACCAAATGACCATCGCCACGGCTTGCGCGGTCCTCACCACCGCCTTCTGGCTGACGGTGGTCCTGCATGTCTTCGGGTGAGGTTGACGATAGCGCATACCAACCCGCCCTCGTCTTGCGCTGGTCCAACCCCTATATGCCATCTTGCGATTGCTTGCGGGGCTTTCCCTAGGTTAAGAGCAATGGCTCCAGCGTGCGGCCCTGCCTGCGCTTTACCGAAGACATCCAGATAGCGGCCCGTGAGCGCCGAACGGAGGCTAGACCATGCTTCAGAAAACCAGCCATTTCATGCGCCAGGCCAATCTCATCAATGGCGAATGGGTGCAGGCCGACAGCGGCCAGACGGTCGATGTGAACAATCCAGCCACCGGCCTCAAGATCGGCACGGTGCCGAAGTCGGGCAAGGCCGAGACACGCCGCGCCATCGAGGCGGCCGACGAAGCTTTCAAGACCTGGCGCAAGACGACCGCGCTCGAACGCTCCAAGCTGCTGCGCAAGCTGCATGATGCGATGATGGACAATCAGGACGTACTGGCTGAACTGCTCACCATCGAGCAGGGCAAGTCGCTGTTCGAGTCCAAGGGCGAGATCGGTTCGGCTGCCGCCTACATCCTGTGGTTCGCCGAAGAAGGCCGCCGTACTTATGGCGACGTCGTGCCCTCGCCATGGGCGGACCGTCGCATCCTGGTGACCAAGGAACCGGTCGGCGTCATTGCCGCCATCACACCGTGGAATTTCCCGTCCTCGATGCTGGCCCGCAAACTCGGTCCCGCACTTGCCGCAGGCTGCACCGCCGTGGTCAAGCCGGCCTCGCAGACGCCGTATTCGGGTCTCGCCTGGGGAGCGCTGGCCGAAGAAGTCGGCTTTCCCAAGGGCGTCGTCAACATCCTGACCGGCGCCGCTGGCGAGATCGGCGACGAAATCTGCGCCAATCCGCTGGTCAAGAAGATCACCTTCACCGGCTCGACCGAGGTCGGCAAGATCCTGATCCAGAAATCGTCGGTCACCGTCAAGAAGGTGTCGATGGAGCTCGGCGGCAACGCGCCGTTCATCGTCTTCGACGACGCCGATGTCGAGCGTGCCGTGGCCGGCGCGATCACCGCCAAATATCGCAATTCCGGCCAGACCTGCGTCTGCACCAACCGCTTCCTCGTCCAGGCCGGTGTTTACGACAGGTTCGTGGAGAAGCTCGCCGCGGCCAGCAACGGACTGAAGGTCGGTTCCGGCCTCGAAGAGGGGGTCCAGCAGGGGCCGCTGATCGATGAGAAGGCGGTCGAGAAGGTCGAGGAGCTGATCGCCGATGCCACCTCGAAGGGCGGCAAGGTCGTCGCCGGCGGTCATCGCCATGCGCTGGGCGGCTCGTTCTTTCAGCCGACGGTCATCGCCAACGCGACGCCGAAAATGCGCTTCATGAAGGAAGAGATCTTTGGCCCGGTCGCACCCGTGTTCAAGTTCGAAACCGAGGAAGAGGCCGTCGCGCTCGCCAACGACACCGAGTTCGGCCTTGCCTGTTATTTCTACACCGGCGATCTTGGCCGCGCCTTCCGGGTCATGGAAGGCCTGAAATACGGTATGGTCGGCGTCAATGAAGGCCTGATCACCACTCCGGAAGCGCCGTTCGGCGGCGTCAAGGAATCCGGACTTGGCAAGGAAGGCGGACATCAGGGCATCGAGGATTACCTCGATACCAAATATGTGTGCATCGGCGGCCTCGGCCTCTGATAGGCTGGTGCTGGGGCAGGCTGGTAAACCTGCCCCAGGCTGAACAACCAGCCGAAGTCCTTTGGATCCACTGGCATTTGCGGGCATGATGATGAAGGACGGCGAGGTTTTCGGCACGACGCAGGCAGGCGAACCGATCCGCCGCTTTACGATCAGGGGCGGCGGCCTCACCGCCAACGTCATCGGGCTTGGCGCCATCGTCCAGGACCTGCGCCTGATCGGGCACGACGCGCCGCTGGTCCTCGGCTACAACAATCTGGAGGCCTATGAGACCGACACTGGCTTCTTCGGGGCCGTTGTTGGGCGCTACGCCAACCGCATCGGCGACGGCCGCTTCACAATTGGCGGCAACCGCTACCAGACCGAGCGCAACTTCCTGGACAAGCATACGCTGCATGGCGGCTCGCAAGGCTACTCCCACCGCCCATGGGCGGTTTCGCTGCATGGCAGGGACTTCGTCACGCTGACATTGCACGATCCCGATGGCGCGATGGGCTTTCCCGGCGCGCTCGACGTTACCTGCACCTACCGGCTGAAAATTCCCGGCACGCTCAGCGTCGAACTGACGGCGACCTGCGAGGAGCCGACGCCGTGCAATCTCACCCAGCATTCCTACTTCAACCTCGATGATGGCGGCACGGGCGACATTCTCGACCACAGGATGATGCTGAACGCCGGCGCCTATCTGCCTGTCGACGGCGACATGATCCCGACCGGCGTGGTCAAGCCGGTCGACGGCACGCCCTTCGATTTTCGTCAGGCGCGGCCGCTGCGCATGGAGACCGAGGGCGAGCAGCTGCCCTACGACCAGAATTTCTGCCTGGCCGCGGCGCGCGGGCCGCTCAAACAGGCAGCGTGGGTGCAAGGGGCGAATTCCGGCGTCGAGATGGAAGTCTGGACCACGGAACCCGGTGTCCAGCTCTACACCGGGCAATATGTGACGCCACGCATCGGTCTGGAAGGACGGAACTATAAGGCCTTCAGCGGCTTCTGCCTGGAGCCGCAGATATGGCCCGACGCGCCGAACCGGCCCTATTTTCCGCAGGCGACGCTATGGCCGGGCGCGATCTACCACCACGTGACGGAATACCGCTTCCGGCAGGGATAGCTTTTCAGGACTTGCCGAACGCCGTCCGCAGCGTCTCGAACGGCGCCAATGCGCCACGGACCTGCACCACGGCAGCGGCAACGCGATGGGCTCGCCGGGCGGCTTCCTCTGGGCTGTGGCCGGCAAGACGAGCGGCGAGATAGCCGCCATTGAAGGAATCCCCGGCACCTGTCGTGTCCACGAGCACCGCGACATGGATTGCGGCGACCTCCCGCAGCGCTCCACCCTCGGCAATCAACGCCGGCGCTTCGCCGTTCTTGACCACGACCTCCTTGACCAATTGACCGAGGCGATCAGCGGTCGCCTGCGGTGTGTCGTCGCCGAACAGCGTCTGTTCGTCCGGGAAAGTCGGCAATGCGATGTCGGTGACGGCAAGCGCTTCGACGATCGCTGCCTGCGCGTCCTCGCGGCGGCGCCAGAGCCGTGGCCGATAATTCGGATCAAAGGCGATCAGCGAGCCTGCCGAGCGTGCCTTAGCCACGGCAACCAGCAGTGCCTCGCGCGAGGCCTCGTCGAGAATTGCCAAAGTGATTCCGGAAAAATACACAAGCGCCTGATTTTCCAGGTTTTTCGACAATGCCGCCGGATCCGACGCGAGCTGCCTGGCGGCGGCGTCGCCGCGCCAGTAAGTGAAGGAGCGCTCGGCGCCGGTCAGCGTGATCGCATAGAGGCCGGGGCGCGCGCCCGGTACGACCGGGCTGGAGCCGATGCCGATGCCGTTTTCGGCGAAGAAGGCGATCTGGCCCTGTGAGAAGGGGTCGTCGCCGAAGGCCGAGACATAGGTTGCCGGCCGGTCAGGGCTGAGCGCATGGAGCGCCCACAGCGTGTTGAACGTGTCGCCGGCAAAGCCCATGCGCCAGTTCGGGCCGGTCTGTCCCGACAGTTCGAGCATGCATTCGCCGATCGAGGCGACGCCGTTTCCCACCATCTGCAATCCTCCAGTGATTTCGGTGCTGTAGCTTTTTGCCGGACGCAGCGCCATGCTTGGCAAGCAGGCTTTTTTCCGCCACAGCGTTTTCCCACAGGCTGGCGGGATGCGATCCGCCCGGCAGAACGTTATCCGCAGAAGAGGAACCGGTTTGGCATCGTTATGGCGTTATTTCCTGGCAGGTCTTGGTCTGGCTGCTTTGCTGGTCGGCGTTCTCGCGGCCGTCTATCTGACGGCGCCGCATTCGGCACAGCCCGTCGGCCCGGATGTCTCGCGGACCAAGAAAACCGACAACGGATTGTACGTAGCGAGTTTCGTGCCGGAACACGGCGTGGTGCGGCAGGGCGAACTGGAATCCTGGCTGCTGACGCTGAAGACAAAGACAGGGGCTTCGGTGGAGCGAGCCGCGATCACCATCTCCGGCGGCATGCCGCAACACAATCACGGTTTGCCGACCAGCCCGCAGGCGACCGATTATCTGGGCGAGGGACGCTACCGCATCGAAGGGGTGAAATTCACCATGAGCGGCTGGTGGCAACTGCGTTTCGCCATATCGTCCGGCGCGGGCTCCGACACTGTGCTGTTCAACGTGGTGCTGTGAGCGGTCGATGAGGCGCTTTTTCTGCTTTTTTGCGCTGACGGTGGCGGCCATCCTTGCCGGTTGCGGCAAGCCGGATTTTTCCGATGCCGAGAAGAAAATGATTGCTTCGCTGGCATTGAACACACTGCCAGCGCTGAAGCCGGACACCACCAATCGCTTTGCGGATGTGCCAGCCGCCGCCGCACTTGGCTCGACGCTGTTCTTCGACGTCGGGATGAGCCGCGACGGTACGGTGTCCTGCTCGACCTGCCACAAGATCGACCGCCAGTTCCAGGACGACCTGCCGCAGGCGGTCGGCGTTGGGCGCACCAACCGGCGCACCATGCCACTGGCCGGTGTGGCGCGCGACCCCTGGTTCTTCTGGGACGGACGTCGCGATAGCTTGTGGGCGCAGGCGCTGACCCCCCTCGAAAACCCGTTGGAACAGGCTGGAAACCGCACCGCCTATGCGCGTTACATGAAGACACGCTTCGGCGAACGCTATGAGCGGATCTTCGGGCCATTGCCTGATTTGTCCGGCATTCCGCCGAATGCCAGCCCGCTCGGAAGCGATGCCGAAAGGACAGCCTGGAACGCGATGAGCGGCGCGCAGCGCGATGCGGTGAACCGCGTCTACGCCAATATAGGCAAAGCGATCGCCGCTTTCGAACGCTCGATCGAGCCGTCGCCGACGCGCTTCGACCGCTTTGCACTGGACCTTGCCACAGGCGCCGAGCCGAAAGGCGATGCGGCTTTTTCGCAAGAAGAAATCCTTGGGCTGAAACTGTTCATCGGCAAGGCCAATTGCGTGACCTGCCACAACGGCCCGCGCTTCAGCGACAACGGTTTTCACAACACGGGCGTGCCGCCTGTCGCCGGCCTGCCGGCGGATCGTGGGCGCGTCGATGCGGTGGCCCAAGTCGAGGCCGACCCGTTCAACTGCTTCGGCGCCTATCGCGATGGCGACGCCAGTGCCTGCGGCGAACTGCGCTTCATGGTCAAGGATGCGCCGGAACTTGCGCGCGCCTACAAGACGCCGTCGCTGCGCGGTGCGGCGACGCGTCCGCCTTACATGCATGCCGGGCAGTTTTCATCGCTCGACGAGGTTGTGGCGCACTACGCCAAAGCGGCAGGAAGCGTTGAGGGCACCTCTGAAATTCACCCGCTTGAGCTGTCCGACCGCGAGCGCGCCGCACTGGTGGCGTTCCTGAAGACGTTGTCGGAATGACGCCAAGGGATGAGCAGTTGAAAAAATATTGCAAAAAAGATATATTCTAACCCGATGAGCTGGTCAGTCGAGTTTCTCAATGTCGAGGTGAGACGGGAGCTGGAGGCCCAGCCAAAAGATATTCTCGCGAGCTTTCTGCGGATATCGCGGCTGATCGAGGTGCATGGGCTGCAGAAAGTCCATGAGCCATATGTGAAGCATCTGGAAGGCCCGCTCTGGGAAATGCGGATGAAGGGCCGGGATGGCATTGCTCGCGCGGTCTATGTCACTGCCTTCGAACGCCGCGTGGTTGTGGTGCGGGTGTTTGCCAAGAAGACCCAGAAGACGCCGCGAAACGAGATCGAGCTCGCCCTAAAGCGAGCGAAGGAGGTTCCATGAGCCGAAAAGCAATTTCCGTCGAGGACGCCGCTAAGGAGTGGTTCAAGGACCCGCAATTCGTTGTCGAATACGATGCCTTGGAGGAAGAATTCGCCATAGCCGAAGCCTTGATCAGGGCACGAGGCGACGCCGATATGACTCAGGAACAGGTCGCTGCGGCCATGGGAACCACACAAGCCGTGATCGCTCGCCTGGAGAGCGGCCGAAACATGCCCTCGACCCGAACCTTGCAGCGCTTCGCAAAGGCGACCGGATCGAAATTGCGCATCAGCTTCGAGCCGGGCAAGCCGAAGTCACGCGCCGGCCATTAAGCGTCTACCTATCCTTCACCGTTTCCATCGCCACGAAGGTCGAGGTCTGGGCGACGTGGGGCAGGGCCGAGATGCGCTCGCCGAGCACGCGGCGGTAGGCGGCGATGTCGCGGGTGCGGACCTTCAGGAGATAGTCGAAGCTCGACGCCATCATGTGGCACTGCTCGATCTCCGGCACGGCCTGTACCGACCGGTTGAAGGCATCGAGCGCGGCGGATCGGGTGTCCGACAATTTCACCTGGACGAAGGCGACATGGCCTTCGCCCATGCGTTCGCGGTCGATGATCGCCTGGTATCCCCTGATATAGCCGTCCTTCTCCAGCCGCTTCACCCGCGCCTGCACCGGTGTCTTCGACAAGCCGACCTTGGCGGCCAGTTCCGACATGGAAAGCCGGCCGTTGCCGGCCAATGCCGACAGGATGTTCCTGTCGATGCGGTCTAATTGGTCTTCTGTCATCGAAACCGCAGCCTGAATCAACAATTTTCTGCAACATGATAGGTCAATTGAGCTGCCCTGTCGATTTTTTCAGACCGCCTGAAATCTGGCACTTGTGCTAGCTTGCGCCATTCGGTCCGGTGACCGCCGGCCGCTCCCTTATGCTTGCTCATAGGACCGCCATGCCGCTCGACGCCATCCGCCAGCAGATCCGTGCCAATTATTTGCCCGACGAAGACGCAGCGGTTAAGCGATTGGCCGAGGCGACCGGGCTTTCTGCCGGACACCGCAAGGCGATCTCGGCCCGCGCGGCCGACTTGGTGCGGGCGGTACGGGGCTCCACCGATCCCCGGCTGATGGAGGTCTTCCTCTCCGCCTACGGTCTCTCCACCAAGGAAGGCGTGGCGCTGATGTGCCTGGCCGAGGCGCTGTTGCGCGTGCCCGACACCGAGACGATGGACGATCTCATCGCCGACAAGATCGCGCCGCACGACTGGTCGGCGCATTCCGGTGGTTCGAGTTCCATTTTCGTCAATGCCTCGACCTGGGCATTGATGCTGACCGGGCGCGTGCTCGACGAAGGCGAGGGGGGCATCGAAGGCACGCTGCGCTCGATGGTGCGAAGGTTGGGCGAACCCGTCATCCGCAAGGCGGTGGCCGCCGCCATGCGCGAGATGGGCGAACAATTCGTGCTTGGCCGCACGATCGCGGAAGCCGTCAAGCGCGGCCGGCCGATGACCCAGAAGGGTTATCTCTATTCCTTCGACATGCTGGGCGAAGCGGCTCGCACCGAGGCCGACGCCTTGCGCTACCACAAGGCCTATGCCGACGCCATTTCCTCGCTCGATGCCGGCTCGAACGGGCCAGATATCCGGTACAACCACGGCATTTCGGTCAAGCTCTCCGCGCTGCATCCTCGCTACGAGGTGGCGCAGAAGGAAAAGATGCTGCCTGTGATGGCCGAGCGGCTGTTGTCGCTGGCTCTGGCCGCACGGCATTCGCGGATGGGCCTCAACATCGATGCCGAGGAAGCGGATCGTCTGGATCTGTCGCTCGACGTCATCGAGCGGGTGCTGGCAGAGCCGGAACTCGCCGGCTGGAACGGTTTTGGCGTCGTAGTGCAGGCCTATGGCCCGCGCGCGGCTTTCACCATCGACTGGCTCTATGCGCTGGCCAGAAAAAACAATCGCAACATCATGGTTCGGCTGGTCAAGGGTGCTTATTGGGACACCGAGATCAAGCGGGCGCAGACGCTCGGACTGTCAGGCTATCCCGTGTTCACGCGCAAGGCCAACACCGACGTTTCCTACATCGCATGCGCGAAAAAACTGCTTGGGATGACCGACCGAATCTATCCGCAATTCGCCACCCACAATGCCCACACCGTCGCCGCCATTCTGTCGATGGCGGACAACCGCGACACCTTCGAATTCCAGCGCCTGCACGGTATGGGCGAGGCCTTGCACGAAACCGTGCGCCGGTCGGAGGGCACGCGTTGCCGCATTTACGCGCCGGTCGGCGCGCATTCGGACCTGCTTGCCTATCTGGTCCGCCGACTGCTGGAGAACGGCGCCAATTCCTCCTTCGTGCATCAACTGACCGATGAGGACGTCGAGCCGGAGGACATCGCGCGCGATCCATTGGAAACGGTCGAACGCCAGGGTCCCGCCGCCAATCCGGCGATTGCCCGGCCTTCCCAGATATTTGGCGCGGGCCGTCGCAACTCGAAAGGGTTCGACATTACCGATGCGGTGACGCTGGCTGCTATCGACCAGGCCAAAGCGGCATTCGCGGGTCCCGATCGCTGGCACGCCAAGCCGATCACGCGCGCCGCCGGCTACGGCAAGCAGCGCCCGATCGTCAATCCGGCAAAACCTTCCGAGGTCGTCGGCACAGTTCACGAGGCCGCCGCCAAGCAAGTCGCGACCGCCGTGCGCATCGCGGTGGAGGCGCAGCCGGCCTGGGCAAACCGGCCGGTCGCCGAGCGTGCCGGCATCCTCAACCGCGCGGCTGACCTTTACGAGGCCAATGCCGTCGAGTTCTTTGCGCTCGCTACGCGCGAAGCCGGCAAATCGTTGGCCGACGGCGTCGCCGAGGTGCGCGAGGCCGTGGACTTCCTGCGCTATTACGCCACCGAGGCGGCGAATGCCGAGGCGGGCACGCAAGCGCGCGGCGCCATTGTCTGCATTTCGCCATGGAATTTCCCGCTCGCCATCTTCACCGGCCAAGTCGCGGCAGCACTCGTCACCGGCAATTCGGTGATCGCCAAACCGGCTGAGCAGACGCCGCTGATCGCCTTCCGCGCCGTCGAGATGCTGCGCGAGGCCGGTGTGCCGGAGGACGTCATCCAGCTCCTGCCCGGCGACGGCCCATCGGTCGGTGGCCCGCTGACTGCGGATCCGCGTATTGCCGGCGTCTGCTTCACCGGGTCGACCGAGGTTGCCAAGCTGATCGAAAAACAACTGGCCGAGACCGCGGCGCCGGACGCCATGCTGATCGCCGAGACCGGTGGTCTCAATGCCATGATCGTCGATTCCACCGCGCTGCCCGAACAGGCGGTGCGCGATATCCTGGCGTCGGCCTTCCAGAGTGCCGGCCAGCGCTGCTCGGCGCTGCGCGTGCTCTATGTGCAGAAAGACGTCGAGAAGAAGATGCTGGAGATGCTGAAGGGCGCCATGGAGGCGCTCAATGTCGGCGAGCCCTGGCTGATCTCGACCGACATTGGGCCGGTCATCGACGACGAGGCGCAGGCCTCGATCCGCGATTATTGCACGACGATGGGGCTGCAAGGGCGGCTGATCGCCAAGTTGGAAGCCCCCAAGGACGGCCGCTTCGTCGCGCCGCATGTCTTCCGGGTCAAGGGCATCGAGGAGATGGAGCGCGAGGTGTTCGGGCCGGTGCTGCACGTCGCCAGTTTCGACGCCGACCAGATCGACAGCGTCATCGCCGCCATCAACCGCAAGGGTTATGGCCTGACCTTCGGTCTGCACACCCGCATCGAGGGGCGTGTGCAGCATTTCGTCGACGGCATCCATGCCGGCAACATCTATGTCAACCGCAACCAGATCGGCGCCGTCGTCGGTTCGCAGCCATTTGGCGGCGAGGGCCTCTCCGGCACCGGGCCGAAGGCAGGCGGCCCGTACTATGTCAGGCGCTTCCGCAAGGGGCCGGAAGCAGGCACGGAAGTTGGCGAAGGCCACAAGGTTACGGCGACCGAGCTTGCCGACAATCTGCCCGATCCGGCACTTGGCGGCTGGTCGACGCGGCCGGACCGGATCGCCATCCTGAGGAAGCATCTGCGCGGCAAGGGCGCGGCCGCGATCGGTGCCGCCGCCAGCATCGATTTCGGCCAGGTCGATTTGCCTGGCCCGACCGGCGAGGCCAACACGCTGTCGCTGTCGGCGCGCGGCCGGGTGCTGTGCCTGGGGCCGGACGCCGACACGCTGCTAGCCCAGACCATCCAGGCGCTCGCCGCCGGCAATGCGGTGCTGGCGGTGGCGCCAGGTGCCCCGGCTACCCTCTCCGCATTGACGGGGAAAGGCCTGCCGCTGGCGGCCATCGATGGCCGCCCCGATCCGGTCGAGGCGCGCTCGCTGCGCGTCGATGTCGTTGCTTTTTCAGGCACGCCCGAGGCGGCGCGCATCGTGCGCAAGGTCATCGCCGAGCGCAGCGGGCCGATCGTGCCGCTGGTCAGCGAGGTGCTCAATCCGGCGGCTTATGCGCATGAGCGGGCCGTCTGCGTCGACACGACGGCAGCGGGCGGCAATGCCAGCCTGTTGGCCGCTGCATAGACTGGTCGACACTTACGCGCCTTCGACAACGGAAAAGCCCTCGAATTGCGGGTGGCCGAGATAGTGGACCTTTGTCGTGCCGACATTGCGGTGGGCGGCGCGAAAATTCTCCGACTTGGTCCAGGCGACGAAATCGTCATGGCTGGCCCAGACCGTATGCGAGGCAAAAAGCGTGTAGCCTTCGGCCTCGTTGACCGGACCGCGCAGCAGATGGAACTCGCGGAAGCCTTTCATCTCGGCAAGGCTGGAATCGCGGTTCTTCCACCCGGCTTCGAAGTCGGCCTCGGAGCCGGTCTGCACCTTGAAGCGGTTCATGGCGATATACATGGGGTTCCTTTCGGCAGGTCTCGAACGTTGATGATTGAGGCTTGAGTGAATGGCCACGGCTCAGAACGGACCGATTGGCGCCTTGAAGCGCCAGCTCGACATCCCGGTCTCGGGCGGGATTGGCGGGAATGGCGCCTGTTTTCGCACCAGCTCCAAGGCGAATTGATCAAGCTCCGGCGAGCCGGAGCTCTTGGCAAGTTGCAAGTCGGCAATGTTGCCATCGGCAAGCACGACAAATGCCACCATCGCGTTGTTGCGGGCTGTCGTTTGCGCGGATTTCGATACACGGCGATTGGCGCGAGCCAACTTGCTGGCCACTTCGCCGCTATAGCGGGAAGCCGCCGCGTTGCCGGCCTCGCTTTGCTTTCTCCCTTTGCTGGCAGTGGCCGCCTTGATTTCATGGCCGTCAGCCGAGCCGCGCTTCTCGTATGGTTCGCCGGCGGTTGCTGGAGCACTTTCCGGGCTCGGCCTTGCGATGGGAACCTGCGGCTGCTCTGGAACCGAGGCAGGCGTTTCGGTGTCCTCGGCCTGCATGGTCGGTTGCGCCGGCATTTCAGTTCTGGGAGGCGCCACGCTCTGGTCATCGGAACGTGGCGTCCCCGCCACCAGTATGTCCGGCGTGACCGCCGGCAGCTTGACAGGTTCCGGCAGAGGCTCGGGAGGTGGCTTCGTGCCTTCCTGCGCGGGACGTGGAGGTTGTGTCGGTGGCATTGTGCCCGCTGCCTTTGCCGGTTGCTGCTTGGTCGGCTGCGGATTCGGCACCAGCGTGACATTCATCGCCGCCGGGTCCTTGTCCAGGGCGCTACCGACCACCTTGTCTCCTGTGTGATCGCTGCCTTCCGACTGCACCCCGCCCTGGAGATCGAACGTTCCCGTTGGCGATATAAAAAAGGCCGCCGCCACGCCTGCGTGGAGCAGGCAGGAGACGACGATCGCAGCCGGCCATTTGCCGTTGCCGGCAGGCGGCCGCGTCTGGGCAAGCGACTCGGCCGGCACGATGGCCAACTCGTCGCCGGCATTGGGGAGGGAACTGGTTTCCTGCATGTCGCGCGGCGGAAAATGCAGCGGCCCAGGCGCCATTGTCAAATCAAGATAGACTGGCTCAAACAGCAGAAGGCCGGCCAGGGGCCGGGCCTGGATATGTCGCGCCAAGGCGGGTTCTGGTCCCACATCAGACGCCGAAAGCAACGCCGGTCCTGGTGTCCGTCTTCAGCTTGCGCATGCAGGCGGCCGGCTCGAGGCCCGTGCCGACGCACTCCGTCGCGCTGTTGATCAGCACACGGCTGAGCTTGGTGCAGTCGGTACCGGCCAGGTCAAAGCGCGTCACCTTTGTCTTGCCCGTTGGCAAATCCTTGAAGTCGAGCACCGTCAGCCGGTCGACCACCCCGGCCTCGTTGAACAGGGCGATCTCGAACGCCGCCTTGGTGAGGTCGGCGCCGAGATTGTTGTTGACCAGGAAGGTCAGCCGGCAGCCTTTGTCAGAAGGCTGCGCGGCATTGAGTTCGAGGGTCAGGACCGGCTCGGACTGTTCAGCCCGCGCCGGAACCGTCGCAAGCGACATCGCCAGCGTCGAGGTCAGCAGACGAAGGGATGTCGTCAAGCTCGTCATGCTCAGCCTCCAAATCGCATGGTTGCGGCCAGCTTCAGCGTGATGCCCGGTTCATAGACAGCGACCGTCGTGCCGCCATTCAGCGGGTTGGCGTATTTGACGTCGAACAGGTTGTCGGCACGGAAATCGACTTTCAGATTGTCGGTCGCCTGATAGCTGGCGAAGGCGTTGACCAGTGTGTAGTCCGTGGCCAACGTATTGCCCTTCGGCTTGCCGTTATACTGCACCTCGCCGCCGACGGTCAGCTTGTCCTCGAGGAAGCGCAAGCCGAGCTGAGCGGTGACCTGAGAGGAAGGAATGGTGGCGAGGTCGGCTTCCACACCCTTGTAGGAAACCGTGTGGCCATCCGTGATCGAAGCCGAGAGGCCGGCATAGCCCCATGCCGCATCGTAGACACCTTCCAGCTCGAGGCCGTCGATCTTGGCCTTGGCGAAATTCTGATACTGGAAGCAGATCGGGATGCCGGGGCCGAAGGGGCAGCCGCTGCCTGGAGCGAACGGCGACAGCGTTACGCCGTCGATATAGTCGTCGACATCGTTATTGAAATAGGCCGCCTTGATACGGAGTGCGTCGCCAGCCTCGAAGATGTCGTTCTGCTTGTAGTTGACGCCGAACTCGGTCGTCTTGCCGGTTTCAGGCCGCAGATTTGGATTGGGCAGGAACGGGAAGCTGACGCCAGCCGGATGGTTGCCGCTGATCAGCGTTTCCGTGATCGACGGCGAGCGATAGCCTTCCGCATAGGTGCCGTAGAATTGCAGGCCGGCAAGCCCGGCGCTCTCGAACGGCGAGACACCGACCGTGACGCGCGGCGATAGCCTGTCGCCGGAAATATCGTGTGTGTCATCCTTCAGGCTATAGCTGTCGTAGCGCAGGCCGGCGATGACTTCGAGCCAGTCCCAGCTGAGCTTGTCCTGGACGTAGGCGCCCGACACATTCCGCTTGCCAGAAGGGGTGTAGAAACTGTCGCCGCCGGCAGCGCCGCCCGTCTTGACGCTGTCGCCGACCCAGTCACCGCCATAGGTCAGTTCATGCGCGATGCCGCTCGTCTCGAACCGTGACGTGTTCCAGATATCGATGCCGGTCGTGCCGACATCGAATGTCGACTGTGATCCTGCCGGCAGCACCACGGGAAAACCGGTCACCGGATCGAAGCGGTTCTGCGGCACAAGACTGGTCAGGTCGAGATTGGTCTTGTTGTAGGAGGTGTTGATGTGGAGATCGAGCCAGCTCTTGTCTTCGTCCGTGATGTTGTAGCGGGCCGTGAAGGTGTTCGACTTCAGGTCGACATCATTCACAGACAGGCCGCCGCTGGTCTCGTTCCAGCCATCGCTAGAGCCGACCCAGCCAAGCTTCAGTTCACTGTTCTCGGTCGGCCGGATGGTGGTCTTGAGCAGGCCGCTCAGCACGTCGAAACCAGTGCCGTTGACGGTGTCGCCGTCGCCGTCCTTGTAGTTGCCGTAGTCGCGGTAGACGATGTTGCCCAGCACGTCCCAGTTCTGATTGATCCGATAGGCGCCGGATGCGCTTGATGTCCAGCCCTTGCCGTTGCTTTCGTAGCGTCCAGTAACGGAGCCTGCCCAGGTTTCGTCAGGCTTGAGGAAATCCAGCGCATCCTTGGTATCGAAGAAGACGACGCCGCCAATGGCGCCAGAACCATAGGTGTTGGCGACCGGACCGCGGATCACGTCGAGGGATTTGACCAGTTCGGGATCGATGTAGAAGGTCGACTGGGTGCCGTGGTCGGAACGCTGGAAATTCTGGCGCGCGCCATCGACGATGACGGCGACGCGGCCGAAATCCTGCAGGCCTCGGATGTTGATGCTGGTGCTGACGCGCCTGGCGTCTGCCTGCGCGGCGACACCTGGTACGCCGAGCAGCATTTCGTTTGGCGTCGTCGCCATGCGGCGGTCGAGTTGCTCCTGGCCGACGTGGCTGGCCGAAGCCAGCGATTCGATCGCCGTTTCGCCGGTGCGGCTGAGCACCAGGATCTTGTCGAGCAGCGTCGCGCCCGAGGGAGCTGCACTTTCCTGGTCAGTCTTTTTCGATTGACCGGTCTGCTCGCTCGCCGGCTGCGTCGCCTGTTGCGCGTGCGCCGATGGCGCGGATAGGGCGATCGCAGCCACGCTTGCAAGCAAAGCCTTTGCACGGTTCGCCTTCGACCGGCCGCGCCATTCCCAATTCATCAACCCCATGCCCCAACTCCAAATTCCAGGTTCCATGCTGGCTGGCCCGGGGCTTGCTGGCATTTTTGGTCGTATCCGGCATCTTAAATGTTGACTCATTTAGTCCGGTATTGCACTGACTAGTAAACATGATTATTTCGAGTCAAGAAATGAATCGGCAATTTCGCAACGCCTAGCCAGATGCCCGGCACAGGAAAGGGATCGAACCAGATGAACACGCACAATCCCAACGATTTTCGCTATCGCGTCCGCCGTTCGGACGATGCCTCCGCCCGTTTCGATCGGATTCCGCTGGCGGTGCGAACGCTGTCCAGCAACACGCTGTTTCAGGGCGAGCACGAGATCGGCATCGAACATCATGGCGCGCTCTACCGGCTGAAGATCACCCGCCAGGGCAAGCTCATTCTGAACAAGTAAGGCAAGGCATAAAGACATGGACCAGCGCGTAAAACCCGCTCCGCATGAAATCCGGCGGGCACGGACCGTGAATCCGAAAACGCGCGAGCGTGACCTTGCCGCCCAGCTCGGCATTTCGGAGGCCGAGCTGGCCGCCGCGCATTGCGGCGACGGCGCCGTCCGCATCGAACCGCGCGTCAACGACCTTCTGACCGGTCTCGAGGCCGTTGGCGAGGTCATGGCGCTGACCCGCAACGAAAGTGCGGTGCACGAGAAGATCGGGGTCTATGACAAGCCCGTCACCGGCAACCACAACGCCATGATGCTTGGCGAGAACATCGACCTGCGCATCTTCCCGAAAGTCTGGGCGCATGGCTTCGCCGTGGAGAAGCGGGACGGCGACGACATCCGCCGCAGCCTGCAGTTCTTCGATGCGGCCGGCGAGGCGGTGCACAAGGTGCATCTGCGCCCGGCCTCCAGCCTCTATGCCTACCAGAAGCTGGTCGCCTCACTGGAATCGTCGAACCAGGAGCCGACGATCGACATTTCACGGCCCGTTCTCGATGAGGAAAGCGAGGCCGGGACCACAAGCCTGGACGATCTGCGTGACCGCTGGAGCCGGCTGACGGACGTGCACCAGTTCTTCGGCATGCTGAAGACGTTAAAGCTCAGCCGCCGCCAGGCGGTGCGCATGGTCGGCCAGGACTATGCCTGGCTGCTCGACAATGACGCGGTCCGCGCCATGTTCCATCACGCCGCCGAAGGCGAGATGCCGATCATGTGCTTCGTGGGCAACCGCGGCTGCATCCAGATCCATTCCGGCCCGGTCAAGTCAATCAAGACGATGGGACCGTGGATCAATGTGCTGGACGAGACCTTTCATCTGCACCTGCGAATCGACCACATCCATGAGGTCTGGGCGGTGCGCAAGCCGACCAAGGACGGCCATGTCACCTCGCTCGAGGTCTATGCCGCCAATGGTGACATGATCATCCAGTTCTTCGGCAAGCGCCATGAAGGCGAGGGCGAACGCGACGACTGGCGTTTCTTGGCCGAGCACCTGCCGCGCATTCCAAGCCCGACGGCAGCCTGAGGAAAGTGTAATGCGTTCTGTTTCGAGACTGTCCGCCCTGCGCGGATCGATCATCGGTTCCGCGATCGGCCTTTCCCTGTCTTTCGCCGCAATGCAACCAGCCGGCGCCACCGAAGGCGTTTCGGTCTTCGCCGACCCTTCGAAGATCGCCGCCATTGGCGGTTCCATCACCGAAATCGTCTATGCGCTTGGCGAGGAAAAGCGTCTCGTAGCGCGCGATTCCAGCAGCCTCTATCCGAAAGCGGCACTCGAATTGCCCGATGTCGGCTACATGCGCCAGCTGTCGCCGGAAGGCGTCTTGTCGGTCAGTCCGACAGCCATACTGGCATTGCACGGCAGCGGCCCCAAGGAAGCCGTCGACGTGCTGAAGAAGACGAGCATTCCCTTCATCGAAGTGCCCGAGCAGTACAACCGCGAAGGCATCCTTCAGAAGGTCCGCATTGTCGGCAAGGCGCTCGGGGTCGAGGCCAAGGCGGAGGTGCTGGCCAAGGCGCTCGATGCCAAACTCACGGCCGCTAAAAAGCAGACAGAATCGATCAGGGAGCGCAAGCGCGTCCTGTTCGTGCTCTCGATGCAGGGCGGCAAGATCATGGCGGCCGGCAGCGACACCGCAGCCAACGGCATGGTCAAGCTGGCGGGCGGGGTCAATGCGATGGAAGGCTTTTCCGGTTACAAGCAGATGTCCGACGAAGCGATCGTCACCGCCAGGCCGGACGTGATCCTGATGATGAGCAATGCCGGGCCGCCGGTGTCGGACGACGAAGTGTTCGGCAATCCATCCATAGCCTCGACGCCGGCTGGCACCGCGCGCAAGCTGATCCGCATCGATGGCGCCTATCTGCTCGGCTTCGGGCCACGCACGGCCGACGCCATCCACGACCTCGCCGTGTCGCTTTATGGCGCACAGGTCACGGACTGAGCATCATGGCCGACCAGTCGATCGCCGGTCCAGTGAAGGCGATGGGTGCATCCGAAGGCGATCGTTCCGGTCGCGCCCGTGCCGTCATCCTCTTGCTGTGCCTGGGCCTGGCGATCGCCGTCTTGCTTTCGCTCACATCCGGGGCGTCGGACGCATCCGCCGTGAACGTCATCAGGGATTGGCTCTTTGGCACCGTCCCTGGCGATGCGGCCCTCAGCGCGCGTGACAGCCTGATCGTCTACGAAATCCGCCTGCCGCGCGTCATCCTCGGCATGTTGGTGGGCGCGGCGCTCGCGGTTTGCGGCGCCGTCATGCAAGGGCTGTTCCGCAATCCGCTCGCTGATCCCGGCCTGATCGGGGTTTCAGCCGGCTCCAGCCTTGGCGCGGTGGCTGTCATCGTACTTGGCGGGACCGTGCTGGCACCGGCGACCGCATTGCTCGGAACGCTCGCGCTGCCGTTTGCGGCGTTTTTCGGCGGCCTCGCCACCACACTGGTGCTTTATGAGGTCGCCACGCGACGCGGGCAAACCTCGGTCGCCACCATGCTGCTCGCCGGCATAGCCCTGGCGGCACTTGCCATGGCGCTGACCGGAATCCTGATATTCATGGCCGACGATCGCCAGTTGCGCGACCTGACCTTCTGGTCGCTGGGATCGCTCGGTGGTGCGACATGGGCCAAGATCGCTTCCGTGGGGCCCATCATCATCTTGGCGCTGGCGGCGATGCCGTTCCTGGCCCGCGGCCTCAATGCGCTGGCGCTCGGCGAGGCCACCGCCGGCCATCTCGGCATATCGGTGCAGCGGCTGAAATACACAGCCATCATTGGTGTCTCGGCGGCGGTCGGGGCGTCCGTCGCCGTCAGCGGGGGCATCGGTTTCGTCGGCATCGTGGTGCCGCATCTGCTGCGCCTGCTGATCGGCCCGGACAATCGTTACCTGCTGCCGGCCTCGGCGCTGCTCGGCGCCTCGCTGTTGCTGCTCGCCGATGCCGTCGCCCGCACCATCGTGGCGCCGGCCGAATTGCCGATCGGCATCGTCACCGCCGTCGCTGGCGCGCCGCTCTTCCTGTGGATCCTGTTGCGCAAGCGCGGCGTGATCGACCTGTGAGTTTGGGACCCTGTTGGAGTGTTTCATGATCGAAGCGCGCGATGTTTCTGTGGCGATCGGCAAGAAGCGTATTGTCGTTGATGTCGATTTCGAAGTCGGGCCGGGTGAAATCTCGGCCATCGTCGGTCCCAACGGCTCGGGCAAGACGACCTTTCTCAAGGCGATGTCGGGGGATCTCGCCCATACCGGACGGATCGTCATCAACGGTCGCGAGCTGTCGACGATGAAGCCGGTCGAGGCCGCGACGGTGCGAGCGGTGCTGCCTCAGGCAACGACCTTGTCCTTTCCCTTCACGGTGCGCGAGATCGTCAGGCTTGGCCTCGTCGGTGGCCGCGCTGGCGTGCTGCCCGGCGAGAACGAACGCCTGCCGGAGCGGGCGCTGGCGCGGGTCGATCTCGATGGCTTTTCCGGGCGTTTCTACCAGGAACTTTCGGGTGGTGAGCAGCAGCGCGTCCAGCTTGCGCGCGTGCTGTGCCAGGTCTGGGCGCCAGTGCTCGACGGCGGGCCGCGCTATCTCTTCCTCGACGAACCGGTTTCCAGCCTCGACATCAAGCATCAGCTGATCATCATGAACATCGCCCGCGATTTCGCCAGAAGAGGCGGGGGCGTGGTCGCGATCCTGCACGACCTCAATCTGACGGCCATGTATGCCGACCGCATCTTCGTGATGCATCGCGGCCGGCTGGCCGCGACCGGTTCGCCGCGGGAGGTGCTAAGCGATGAGCTGATCGAAAAGGTGTTCGATTGCCGGCTCAAGGTCGGCGTGCTGCCGGCTAGCGACATGCCGTTCGTGCTCCCGCAATCGTCGGTCAGCTGATATTCAGCCGACCTCGCACGACGCGACAGGGATCAAGCTGCCGGCGCGCGGCGCTCCATCAACAGATCGATGCCGAGCAGGTTGCGCACGTTCGGCCGCGCCGCCACCAGGTCGGCGATCGTGTAGCGGGCAAGCACGGCGAAGAAGGCGTTGAGCGCCTCGCGCAGCGCCGAATTCAACGCGCAGCTGTCGACAAGCGGGCATTCGGCCGCGTCGTTCTCGAAGCACTCCGCCATGGCAAAGCTTTCCTCGGTCACGCGCACAACGTCGAACAGGCTTATCGCTTCGGCGGCACGGCCGAGCCGTACCCCTCCGTTCCGGCCGCGGACAGTCTCGACCAGGCCGTTCTCGACCAAAGGCTGCAGGATCTTGAACAGGAACAGTTCCGACACAGAATAGGCGGCCGCGATCTCCGGGATGCGGCTCAACCGTTCATTGTTGGCGGCACAATACATCAGGATGCGCATGGCGTAGTTGGTTTGGCGGGTAAGCCGCATTTCATCCTCACAAAGCGCTGGCACGGTGCAACCATGCCGGAGTGTAGACTTGCTGGCGCGGCTTCATCCGGATTTTCGGAGTCTCCACACTGGCCTCGACGGAATATGGCCTATACCTTGGAATAATTCCAGACTAGCTTCGCGTTATAGCTGAATATTCTCGTCAACTTTATGTGCGTGACCGGGTGAAACCCCGGGGGTAATCGCTGTCACGGGCATTCTGGCGGTCGAAACACTAAATAGGCTGAGATCGACGAGGAGCGGCCCATCCATGGCTCAATCGGACCAGTCCCTGGCGCCAGTGCGGCTCGATGCCGACGCGGGCGCCAAGCTTTCCGCGCTGCGGCGGACAAAGTTCGTCGCCACGGCGGCACTGGCGCTCTGCGTGCTGGTCTTTGCCTTGGCCAAGTCCTTCCAGAGCAGCTATCCGTGGCTCGGCTTCGTCGCCGCCTTCGCCGAGGCGGCAACCGTCGGCGGCCTTGCCGACTGGTACGCGGTGGTCGCGCTGTTCAAACGGCCGCTCGGGCTGCCCATCCCCCACACCGCCATCATCCCGGAAAACCAGGACCGCATTGCCGACAATCTCGGCCGTTTCATCGAGGTCAATTTCCTGGCGCCGGAGCCGGTGCGTGAAAAACTCGCCGAGGTCGATTTTTCGGCACTCGTCGCCGACTGGCTGGCCGATGCCGAGCGCGCCGCCGACCTGTCGCGCTTCGTCGTGCGGCTTGTGCCGCAGACGCTTGCCGCCGTCGAACAATCCGGCCTGCGCGGTTTCGTCACCAGCCGCATGCTCGAACAGATCGAAAAGGTGCCGCTGGCGCCGCTGGCGGCCGAACTCTTGTCGGCACTCACCGACGATCGCCGCCACCAGAAGCTGTTCGACGAGTTCATCAAGGTAATCGGCCGGTTTCTCAACGACGAACAGGCGCTGGCGACGATGCGCGACAAGATCCGTGAGGAATTGCCGTCGCTGTTCAATCTGTTTCGCGCCGACGCCTATCTCCTGAAGAAGATCGTCGCCTCGGCGGGCTCCCTGCTGGACGAGGTGCGTGCCGATCCCGACCACCCGATGCGCGCCGAATTCGACCGTTTCGCGCTAGGCTTCGTCGAGCGGCTGCGCACATCCAAGCAATATGCCAAGCGAGCGGAGAAAATGAAGTGCGATTTCCTCGCCAGACCCGAAGTCAGGGCGCTTGCCGGCGACATGTGGGAGAGCCTCAGCCTGTTCATCGAGCAGGATGCCAAGGCGCCGAATTCGCTGATCCGGGAGCAACTCGCCAGCATGTTCGTCGAGGTCGGCCGCCATCTTGCCGGCGATGCGCAGATCCGGGCCGACATGAACGGAGGATTCGTGGTGGCGCTGGCCTCTTTCGTCGAAAGCCAGAAGAGCGGCGTATCGAAATTCATCGCCGACCAGGTCAAGCGCTGGGATCTGGCGCAACTGACGCGCCTGATCGAGATGAACATCGGCAGCGACCTGCAATATATCCGCTTCAACGGCATGATCATCGGCGGGCTGGCCGGCATCGTGCTCTATACGATCGAGTTGCTGCTCCCGGTCAATTGATCCGTATCGACCCCCAGGCGTGCGTTCGAAATGGACACACGGCGTTCGAGTGCTATTCTCCCGTCGAGGGCGTCCGCACCAGCGGCAACAGGGGAGAAGACAATCATGGCCAGGCAACCGGAATCCGATTCCTTCATGGAGATGTTCGGCAGATTCGGCCGTGACCTGAAGGTGCCCAACGTCGATGTCGAGGCGATCCTTGCGCATCATCGCAAGAATCTGGAAGCGCTGGATAAGGCGGCACGGACCAGTGCGGCCGGGGCATCCTCACTGTTGTCGAGGCAGCGCGAGATGCTGCAGGACACGCTGCGGGAAGTCGCCGATATGGCGCAGAGCTACCGCGCACCGGGCAATCCGCAAGAGCTCATGGCCAAGCAGACGGAGTTTGCCAGAAAATCCTTCGAGGCCGCGCTCAAGAACGCCGGAGAAGTGGCTGAATTGGCCAGGAAATCTGGCATCGAATCGATCGACATCCTGCGCGCGCGTATCAAGGAAGCGATGGAGGAGGTCCGCGCCGGTTACGGGCCGAAGTAGATTCTCACCGGCTGTCGTTCCGTCCTCGGCCGACACGCCGGTTCGCGATTCCGCAACCTTGCGCATAGTTGTATTAGCGCCACAGCATCAGCTCGTGGCAGCCTGGAAGGTTGGAAAATCCGAATTCGGCCTGCCATCGCCTGGCAATGCATGGCACGAGTGAGCTCGAATCCGCCGGAACGGATTTGCGCAGGATGAATTGACAGAGGCCGCCGGTTCGTGGTCCGGAAGCTTTGGAAGCGATCGGGAAAGCAGGAATGACGGAAGTACGGCCTAAAACGCCGCCTAGCTACGAGCAGCTGAGAACGATGTCCGGACAGGAGCTCGGCGTCTCGGAATGGACCACGGTCGACCAGAACCGTATCAACCAGTTCGCCGACTGCACCGGCGACCATCAATGGATCCACGTCGATCCTGAACGGGCGCGGCGGCAAAGCCCGTTCCGCACCACGATCGCGCATGGCTATCTGACGTTGTCGATCATCGGCGCGCTGGCCCTCGACATGGGGATCGTGCCCGAGAATACGCAGGCCGCCTTCAATTACGGTTTCGACAAGGTGCGATTCCTGGCGCCGGTCAAGGTCGGCGCACGCATTCGCCTGCGCACGACGCTGCTTTCCATGGAAGACAGAGGCCCAGGCCAGTATCTGATGAAGGCAGCCAACACGGTCGAGATCGAAGGCGAGGAAAAGCCGGCGCTGATGGCTGAAACGCTGGTCATGCTTTACGAACGCCGCAAACGGGCAGGGGCCTGAACGGCGGTCCTTTGGGACGCCGCCGCCGGCAACCGCCAAACGGGTCACGCAATCCCGGGCCGGGTACGGCCGGCAAAGCGTAGTGAGATCAGCGCGAGCAACAGCGCAACCAGCGCCAGGGCGGTGGCTGTCCGAAAGGTGATCTGCATGCCCCGGGCCGCGGCCGCGGAATTCAAGAGCTGTTGCCCAATCCCTTGCCGAGCGTCACTTGATGCAATCGCGAATATGGCGCCCATCAGCGATGCGCCGGTGATGAGGCCGAGATTGCGCGACAGGTTGAGCAGACCGGAAACGACGCCACGTTCGTTTGCGCTTACACCGCCCATGACGGCCGCGTTGTTGGAGGTCTGGAACAGGGCGTAGCCGAAGCATGTGACGGTGATTGGAACGACATAGCTGGCAATGCCGAACTTGGTCAGGGCAAACGACAGGAGGAACGTCCCCGTGGCGAGGCAGGCCAGGCCAGCGACCATCATCGCGTGGGCGCCGAGGCGATCGGTCAGGCGGCCGGCCAGCAGCGCCGACAGGGTCGAGACAAGCGGCCCGGTCGAAAGCGCCATTCCGACCATCGCGGCATCCAATACGAGCCCGCGCGACAGATAGAACGGAGCAACCACGAGGGTTGCCATCATCACCGTCGCGACGATGAGACTCATGGCAAGGCCGGCGCTCAGCCGTGGGTCGCGGAAGCGGGCGAGTTGGACAAGGGGCACCTTCGCCTTCGCCTGCGCGATGGCGAACACGATAACGCCGATACCGGCCGCGACCAACAGGCCCAAATTGGGCATGCCGAAATTGCCTCTTCCAAGCGTCAATGCCAAGGCATAAGCGCCCAAGGTAAGGGCCAGCAGGGCGGTGCCCGTGACGTCAAACGTGCCTCGAGCGACCTCCATTGTCCCGCTGCGCGCCGGCAGGGCACGCCAGGCGAGAGCGAAGGTCAGAAGGCCCAGCGGGACATTGACAAGAAAGATAGCCCGCCAGCCAAGGCCAGCGATCAAAAAGCCACCAAGCGAAGGCCCGAGCGTCGTGCCGATCGCGGACATGGCGCCGAGCAGGCCCATGGCGCTGCCGGTTCGCTCCTTGCTCACGGTTTCCGCGACGAAGGCCAACGTCAGCGCCATCATCAGCGCGGCGCCAAGCCCCTGCATGGCGCGTGCCGCGATCAGCAGCCAGAGCGTCGGTGCGAGGCCGCAGAGCACCGATGCCAGCGTGAACAGCGCGATGCCGCCAAGCAGCAACGGCCGGCGCCCGAACATGTCGGCCAGCCGCCCGGCACCGACGATCAGTGTCGTGATGGCGAGCAGATAGGCGAGAACCACCCATTGCACGGACTGGAACGATGCATCGAAAGCCTGCATGAGCGAGGGCAGCCCGACGCTGGCGATGCTGGTTCCCAAGGACGATAGCAGCGTGGCGAGCGACAGGCTCGCCAGCGCCAGGCCGGTGGACCGGGCCTGTTGCGGCGCCGATGTCAGTTCCCGATTTTGCTCAGCGAGTCCCAAGGCGATCTCCTTCTGTCTGCTCCCGAAGCGGAGCCGTCGGAGATCTAGTCTTGTGGCTGATATGGCGGAAGGTGCAGCATTTGCATCTTATCCGTGCGTCAAACGCCATATCATGCTAGGATAGACCGATGATATCACCCGATCTCAATCTGCTGTTTGCCCTCGATGTCCTGCTGGCCGAGGGCAGCGTGGCGCGCGCGGCGCGCCGTCTGCGCCTCAGCCCCTCGGCGATGAGCCGAACGCTGGCGCGGCTGCGCGAGGCAACGGGCGATCCTCTGCTGGTCCGCGCCGGGCGCGGCCTGGTGGCAACGCCGCGTGCGGAGGAATTGCGGTCACAGGTCGGCCGTGTCGTCCAGGACGCGGAAGTGCTCCTGCGCCCTGCCGAGTTGCTTGACCCCCGGAGTCTGGACCGGATCTTCACATTGCGCACCAACGAAAGCTTCGTCGAGGAGTTCGCGCCCCGTCTCGTCGCCCGCATCGAGGCCGATGCGCCAGGGGTGCGGCTGCGTTTTGCGCCGAAGTCCGATAAGGATGCGATGTCGCTGCGCGAAGCGGCGAATGACCTGGAAATTGGCGTTGCCGGCGAGACCGGACCCGAGGTGCGCATCCAGGCGCTGTTTCGCGACCGCTTCATCGGCGCTGTTCGATCAGGCCATCCCCTGAGCGAGGGCAAGGTGACATCGGAACGCTATGCGGCCGGCCGGCACATCAGCGTTTCGCGGCGCGGCCGCGAGAAAGGGCCGATCGACGAGGCCCTGAGCACGATTGGCTTGCGGCGGACAGTCGTGTGCATGGTCTCGGGCTTTTCGGCGGCACTTGCCATGGCCCGAGCCTCGGACCTGATCGCTAGCGTGCCCGAGCGGCATACGACAGGAGCGCGCGCCGACATGCACAGTTTTCCCCTGCCGGTCGCCACCTTGGACGTCACCATCTCCATGCTCTGGCATCCGCGCCTCGATGCCGATCCGGCGCAACGCTGGTTGCGTGAGTGCGTGCGCGAGGTTTGTTCGAAACACTGACGATTTCGCGCCAAATCAGCGAGCCATCGCCGTTTCGAGCGCCTTGAAAATCCGCTCGTCCGCGCACTGGGCGACGTTGAATCGCAGGAAGCGACTGGCGGACTGCGACAGGCTGAACGCGTTGCCAGGTGCCAGCACGATGTTGTCGGCCAGGGCGCGGCGGGCGATTTCGGCCGCATCCACTCCGTCCGGCAGGCCGCACCACAGGAACAGCCCGGCCGGCTGCTCGATCCAGGGCGTGATGCCGATCGCCTTCAGCCGGGCGCTGGTCTCGACCATGGCGCGCGACAGCCGCGCGCGCAGCAGATCCATATGCTTGCGGTAGCTGCCGTCCTTCAGCAGCGTCAGCACGAGTTCGGCCGCCAGCCGTCCGCCGCCGAAAGTCGTGGCGATCTTGAGGTCGGCCAGGCCCTCGATCCAGTCTCGGGGCGCGGCGATGAAGCCACAACGGACCGAGGCCGAGAGCGTCTTGGAGAAACTACCGATCTGGACAACGCGACTGAGGCCATCGAACGCCGCCAGCCTTGGGGCGGGGGTGTGCTCGAAATCGGCGAAGATGTCATCCTCGACGATGGTCAGGTCCGATTGGTCGGCAAGCTTGAGCAACCGGTGCGCGGTGACCGGAGACAGGATCGCGCCGGTCGGGTTGTGAATGGCGGAGTTGGTGATGTAGAGGCGCGGCCGGTGTTCGGCCAGCGCCTGGGCGAACAGTTCGATGTCCGGCCCCGATGGTGTGTAGGGAACGCTGACGACCCTGGCGCGGTGGGCACGCAGCAAAGCGTGGAAATTGAAATAGCAGGGATCGTCGACCAGCACCGTGTCGCCGGGCTCGATCAGGAACCGGCAGAGCAGGTCGATGGCCTGGGTGCCCGATTCCGTCAGCATGATCTGTTCGGGGGAGGCTTCGATGCCGTGCCCGGCCATGCGCCGCGCCAGCAATTGCCGCAGCGGCGGCAGGCCGAGCGGCGTGCCGTAATCGGCAAGCGCGACATCGTCGGCACGCGCGACCGTACGCAGTGCCCGGCGCAGCCCGGTCTGGGGCATCCATGATGCCGGCAGCCAGCCGCAACCGGGTTTCAGGACCTCCTCGCCTACCTCCAGCGACTGGCGCGAAACCCAGAGCGGATCGACGGCACGATCGAGCCGGGGGCCGATCTCGGCCAGGGACAGCGGCGCCAGCGAGCCGGCGGCATAAAAACCGGAACCCGGCCGGGAGCGGATCGCGCCTTCGGCGGCGAGCCGCTCATAGGCTTCGACCACGGTGGATTTGGACACCTGCATGGACTTCGCGAAGGCACGGATCGACGGCAATCGGGTTCCCGGTGTCAGGCTGCGCGCGGCGATCCGCTGACGGATGGTCGCCATGACGCTCTCCACAAGGGTGCGTGCGCCGTCGGGTTGCAAAGCAAGGTCTGTCATCCGTACTGCTCAATCCTCCATTACAGTTTCATCGAATTGTACCCCATTGTCTCTGGCCGCACCATGGGCGTCCGCCCGATAGAGGACGAAAGCAATGGAGCCTGCGATGGACAAGACGGCGAGCGGCTGGGTGAACGGATTTATTGGCGTGCTGATCTTCAGCGGTTCGTTGCCGGCGACGCGCGTGGCGGTGATGGATCTCGATCCCATATTCCTGACATCGGCTCGCGCGGTCATAGCCGGCCTGCTTGGTCTGGCGCTGCTACTTGCATTCCGCGAGAAACGCCCTGGGCGTCATGACTTGCTGTCGCTCGTCATTGTTGCTCTTGGCGTGGTGGTCGGCTTTCCCTTGCTGACGGCATTGGCGCTGAAGCATGTCACCTCGGCCCACTCCATCATCTTTGTCGGCCTGCTGCCGCTGGCGACTGCGATCTTCGGTGTGTTGCGCGGCGGTGAACGGCCCCGGCCGGCCTTCTGGCTGTTCTCATGCCTCGGCAGTGCGCTGGTGGCGGGTTTTGCACTTGCGCAAGGCGTGACGGCTTCGCCGGTCGGCGATGGGCTGATGCTTGCGGCCATCATCGCCTGCGGCCTGGGCTACGCCGAGGGTGCCGCACTGTCGCGCAAGCTCGGCGGCTGGCAAGTGATCTGCTGGGCGCTGGTGCTGTCCCTGCCGATCATGCTGGTGCTGACGTTTGCGACCCTGCCGCCATCCTTCGCCAGCGTCGGCTCCAATGCCTGGATCGGTCTTGGCTATGTCTCGCTGTTCAGCATGCTGATCGGCTTCATCTTCTGGTATCGCGGCCTGGCGCAAGGCGGTATTGCAGCGGTGGGGCAGTTGCAGCTTCTGCAGCCGTTTTTCGGGCTCGCATTGGCGGCGACGCTGCTGCATGAGCAGGTCAGCCCAATGATGATCGTCGTCACGCTCGGCGTGGTGACATGTGTGTTCGGCGCGAAAAAGTTTGCCAAGCGGGATTTGCCGCGGCGTGCGACTGCATAGGGATGATGCCGATCCCTGACTAGTTTTTCGTATAGTCAGGCCCAAACCGTGTCGGCAGGCCGTCGGCTAGTTTCAACCAAGGGAGCTTCTCCTCAAAAGCGACATGCAGCGTGGGTGCAAATTTTCCGGCTCCTCCATCCCCGCTGCAAAAAAATGCATGACATCGGACATGTTCGTTGAGCGGAAGGACAGCGGCGAGCCACAGTGATCGCAAAATGTTCTTTCCACACCGGGAGAAGAGTTGAATACCTTCGGTGGCTTGCCCAACCATCGCCAGTGGCCGTCCAAGACGCCAATGTAGGTGGTCATCGGCGCGGAACATTGCCGCCGACAACTTTCACAATGACAGGCCACGCATGCTTGCGCCGGCCCATCGACTTCAAAAGCAATAGCGCCACATAAGCAATGACCACGCATGGAAACTCTTCTTAAGTCACTGGCCCAATAAGTTGTACCGAGCATAGTTGGAGAGTCGCCATGAGATGCGCCGAGCTGGCGCTCAATTGCGACATTATCGATGAAAGTACCAGCGGCGCGTTCTTGTCGAGCATGGGCTTGGCGGCCACCCGATTGTCGCTTCGCTTTATGAATCCGCGGCCTAGATGTGAGCTTTCGGGAGGTTGTCCATTCGGACCGGACCGAGGAGACTGGAGTTACCAGGCTTCAGTACACATCGGAGGGTCCGAATGAACATCCACAAGAATGCCCGTCTGACGCCGCTGCGTCGAGAGGAGATGGCGCTGTCGATTATTGAAGGCCGTCTT
>NZ_JAPYKP010000058.1:0-32845 GCF_037179725.1 Mesorhizobium sp. Cs1321R2N1
GCCGTTGGTGTCGCCGCCGCGGCCGGCATCGTCGGCGGGCACACCGCTGTTGATGGCGTCGATGGCGCGCTTGGTCGACGGTCCAAGCAGGTCGTAGCTGCCACGCGCCTTGACGTCGCGCTCCCAGTCGAGCAGCGCGTTGACCCAGCGCGCATGGTCGAAGCGCTCGCCGGACTCGACAAGGATGCGGCCAAGCAGCAGCGCCTGTTCGGTGTCGTCGGTGACCATGCCGGCGGCCAGCCCCTTCGACACCGGGTGATCGGCGGCAGGCGCGACGAAATCCTCGACATGGCCATAGAGCTCGGCGATGCGAGACGGCGACAGAAGTTGTGTCGGCATGCCCAGCGCATCGCCAAGCGCCCCGCCGATCAGCGCCCCCATTGCCCGATCCATCACGGCAGCGTCCGCCATGCTCAGAACTCCAGATGGAGCGCGAAATGCGCCGGATTGAGCAGGCTGGTGACGAATTCAATGGCGCGTCCGTCAGCGGCGCGCGTCAGGCGGCGTGTGCGCAGGAAGGGCGTGCCGGGCGCACAACCGAGTATCGCGGCGTCGGCAGCGCTCAGCATTTCGACGTCGACCCATTCCTCGCCATGATCGGGAACAAGCCCCGCCCCGCGCAGCGTCTGGTGCAGCGAGCCTTCGCGCAAGCCGCGCAGCGGTATGTCCTCCAATTCGGGCGACAGCGGCAGGCGGCTGCGCTCAATCGAGATGGCGTGGCCGTCATCGGCATTGGTGCGGGCGCGATCGACGGCGATGAAGGACCAACTCCCGACCCCGAGCCTGGCCGCAAGTTCCGCGTCCTCGATAATCTCGAGCCGCAATGTGCGGGTCTCGGCATTGGCGCCCGCGTTGGCAAGCGCGCGCGACCAGCCGATCGCGTCATCGACCGGCATGCCGTCGAAGGTGACAAAGGATCCGATGCCGACTTTGGTTGTGATGAGCCCCCGGCTCGACAATTCTTCGAGCCCCTTGCGGACTGTGTTGCGACTGACGGAGAAGCGCTGGACGAGCTCGTTTTCGCTCTGCAGGCGGTCGCCGAACCCAAGCAGGCCGGAGCGTATCTCATGCTCCAGAACCGTCGCGATCTGCTCGGGCTTGCCCGTGCCGGGAGTGAGTTGCATCGCGCGACGGGCCATACGATACCTGTTCAGTGAACCTGTATGATCCTGTGCAATAGCTTATCTGAAAACAACCGTCAACGGGGCACCGGGATTCGCAGCGAATCTGTTTCGGCCTGCACACACTTGATGATCTCGCTCTCATCCTGAAGGACCCGCAAACCAGCCTGCGGGCCTTTCCTTCTTCCCCCGCTAACGAATGCTGCTTTGGCCTCGCCATCGTCCTGGGCATTGCCGTGCGCCGGGCGCTCGCCGGTAGGTCGGCCCGCGTTGCCATGCTTGTTTGGTATTCGAGATAACCAAGCGGTCAAGGTCATCGAAACAGAAACCGGCTCCGCGACCTTCGGTCCAATGCTTGAAAAGAAATGTCCCGATTGCGCAGAGCGTCGAGTTGGAGCGTGATCGCCCCTCCATCTGAATAATCATATTGAATTTGTCCGTGCTTAGATGATCCCGGACATTGCACTTAACCGGCAGGTTCCATTCCGTGCGAAGGTGGGCGGCGGTGCCGCCGAACATGATTGTTTTACGCGCTAGTGCTTGGTGCCATGTCCAAGCGAAGCGGCGAGTTGTCGATTGTGCGCGACCGCCTCATACTCGGTGCCGAACGGGTTGGCGATAGCGGTTCCGTTTGGATCAAGGGTCACGGCCCAGGAACGACAATCCCTTCAATGGGGGCGCATAGACGACGAAGGCTGGCTTTTTGCTCATCGTCCCGGCTAGCACGTTGCACAATGAAGAGCCCGCCGGAGTCAGGGTAGCGAACTATTCACCATTCCTTCACCATATCAGCACATGCTTAAAAGCGGACATGCTGGTATCTCGTACATGTCAAAAGGTCCCGGTGCACCCCATGAGCCGGGGCTTTTCACATAAATCCCCGATGGTAACGGGACTAGCGCCCTTCAGAAGATGCCCGTAACAACTAGGATGATCCCAATCGCCGCAAGAGCCATGAAGCGGCATCCGTTTCAAGCTCGCCTTCCATCGGGATTTCTATCAGCTTTTTTGCTTTGTTCTTGGCCTTCTTCCCACAACGCAAATCATACCACAAAATGGCTTTGGCACATGCGCGGCGCCCCTTCCAGGCCGTCTAAGCTTCGTCGCAGCTCTGTTTTTTGCCAGCAAGGGAGCTTCGCGCACCAGTGATGGCAGACTGTCGGCTGCATCCGGATAAATGGCGACCTATGACTGAGTTTACGTTTCATATCCAGCTTAGCAAACGGCCGCGCGTCAAATTGCCAACGGCTCGTTAAGCAAGGGGTAACCACGACACACAGGCTAGCGGATCGTGAATGAACGAACCGGATGGGCGGCGGTTAAGCTCGTGCTTCCAAAGAGGACCACGTCTTGTTCGCGACCGCCTTCGCTTTGCTGATCTCATTCTCGGTCAGCGTTGCCCTCCTTTCATGGGCCGCGCCGATCACCGCGCAAGCCATATCTTTCGACGTGCAGAAGTCCATCGACGGGTGGCAATTGCGTCAAACAGTCTCCGACGCGCCGCACAGGAGAGGCAAGTGATCGCTATGAGCGCCAGGTCGAGATGACCGTCTCGGCCATGCTGGAAAAGCCCGCCCCGGCATCAGCCGAGGCGAGCTCTCTCCGTTCCAATGCTTGGATTGGGCAATCGACAGGTGTCCAACCCCAAAGCGCAGGGAAAGTTCCACCGCTGCGCGGGCTGCCGAACCAGAGCCGCCTGCAAATTTTGCAGCGGCTACAAGGATGCTATCCAGGATCGTTTGAGGGGGAACAGCCTTGTCTAGGAACGCTCTAACAATGTTAGCCCGGAATATTCCCGTCCGCCGAGCGGCTATCCAGCGGGTCCTGCTGGACAAGCGAGAGCGCCACGGCCGTCACGTCAGCGATGGCAGCTGGTTTCTGAACCCAGACGGCCACGGCATCTTACTCTGATAGGCGAAAGCTCTGACATCGGCTCCCCAGGCCTCCTGCCTTAGCTTGGTGACGACAGCGGTTATACGCATTTGTCGGGAGCGGCCTGCCGTATCGGTACGCCGCGGAGCAATCAACCGGAACGCCAGGAAAATGAACCCTTTCGCGATCCTTTTTGCAACGGAAGTTTGTCGTTTTCGGCGAGGAAAAGGGCGCTGAGCCTTACCGGCGGCGCTTTGGGTTTGTCCCCTGTTGGCAAAGGGAGGTCGCCAGGCCTCTCCAGCCCATGGGCTTCGCGGGCCCTATTGGAACGCTACTCAACGGGAGGCTGAACCGGGCCGGTGGTGTTCCACCGGATGAACTCGACTTCCTTGCCGGTCACCTCTCGCACGCTTTTCAACAGCGCCTCGTGGAGGATCTGCGTTGAGCGGTAATGGTCGCAATGGGGCGATACAAACGGCTTGATGATGCTCTTGTGCAGAGCCTCCGCGGCGGTCAGGAAGCGTTCGATCTCTTCCGGCGAGAGCTGCTTTGATGGTTTGGACCTGGCCATTGCCATCTCCATTTCGTTGAAGGGCCGCCGCAACAGGGAGGATTATACTCCTGGTCTCGATATCGTTGGCAAGTCCTATCGTCAATCGGCCAAGCTGCCTTCGCGGTGCTGCATTGCCTCGAAGATCACCTCAAAGATGCTGTCGACTTCCTCGTTGATCTTGTCTTCAGCAATTCCCTCACGATCGGCCGCTATCATCATTCGGTCAGCGAGGTCGCTCACCGCCACTGAATCATCAGTTATCGCGTTGGGCAGGTGCTCTGCCATCCACAGATCGAGGAAGTTGATTCCGCGCGTGCTCATTTCCCCGATAAGCTCAAAGCGCATATTCTAGGTTCCGTTGCTTTACGCCGGCGCCGGCCGCACCAGCCTCCGGTGCACCCCGACGTACCACTACCGATCGCGGGCGTTCTTATCCGCCGCTGTCCTGCACGGCCGAGGCGCCGTTCGGACCTGGCGGCTCGCTGCGGCCGCAACGCATCGCTCTTGACGCAGCCACCCGATGCTCGCCACTGCCCTTGCTTCTCACGCTCGCGCTCGAGGCGGTAGACTTCAGGCAAGAGCTTTTAGTCGCGTCTAATCTATCTTGGGCGTGGGCGCGGCCCGCGCTGCAGGCAGTCCCCGTGGGCCCGCCTCACTGGCGGAGAAGCGGGCCCGGCCAGGTTTTGGGGGACCTGACCAGCAGCACGGGCGCTGCCGCCTTTCGAACCTGCCAACGAATATCAGGTTCCTATACGGTGCAAAAAGCCGGCGTCATGATGAACCCGGCATCGAGCACCGTTTCACGAACGCTGCCAGTCTCTTCCTCGATTTCGGCGCTGCTGATCGCGATCGCCTTTGCGTCCGCGAAAAGCTTCTGGATCGCCTCGGCAACCGAAATTACGTCGGCACTGGGGGAGGCCTGACAGTTGCTGCCTAGCCATTTGGCAGAAAAGTGACGCCGCGCGTGCTCATTTCCCAAGAGGCCGCAAGCGCATATTAGATTCCGCTAGAATACAAGGGCGCTGGGATCAAACGGAACCAAGATCATCCGGCAGGTTCATCTACGTCAGCCCCTCTAAGGTACCGGCAACGTCGACAACGAAATTGCCTGTTATCGCCGATCGGCCGACCCCTTAGTACCTTCGGATGCTTTGTGCGAGTGCCTTAAAGAGCGCATAACACTTAGCCGGCGAGACGACGCAGCCCCCTGCTATCTCGCTGTTAGGCGCGGCGTCCTCCCGGGCAACTCTCCTTCTTGGATGCCGAGCCGGCATGCGGTTTGCCACGCCGGCGTGCGAGCGTTCAAGCTTGAGATCGAGGCTAAAGCCTCTGCAAGCTACCGCACCTCGCCGGACACCGCGTTCCCCAGGCCAAAGCGCCGCTGTGCCGAAGATCACGCCGATTCCGAGTGCCCCGTGGGCAAGCGCTGGCTATTGCTTATCTCGAAAATCGAGCAGCTTGGCGTGGCGGAGTTTCTCCTCGCCCTTCAGGATCCGCACGCGGCCAACGAGACCTGGCTTCAGCCACTCCGCCTTGTCGCTCTTGAGCCCTTTCGGGACCGGGCCGCCTACCTTCCCCTGCACCCGGTCCCACAGGCGCTGGCGCTTGTCGGCTTTGAAAGTGACGAATGCGCCGCCGGCGTAACGGCCCTTGTCGGCCATCAGCACCATCAAGGGTTTTCCCGCTCTCGCGCTGCACGCCGATGATGTCCATCTCCTTTTCGGCATAGCACTTGATCTTGCGCCAGTTCATCGTCGGGCCGCTGCGATAAACGCTGTCCTTGCGCTTCGATACCATGCCTTCAAGGCCGGCCTGGTCCACTAGGTGGTAAACGGCCGCGCCAGTGCCGGGCTCGCTTCACTGAACTGGATACGGCCGCTGGCCGGAAGCAACTCCTGCAGGATCTCGCGACGGTCTTCCACCGGCAGGTTCCGCAGGTCGTGTCCGTTGAGGTGGAGGAGGTCGAACGCCACCAGATACAGGTCGCGCGAGGGCTTGCGGCTGGGACGGCTGATTGCAGCACGTGGAACTCCGACAGGCCCGCTTCGTTGATCGTAATGCCTCGCCATCGATGATGAAGCTTTCCGGCCTCGATAGCCGCGGCCTCCCCAGCAAGTTGGATGTAGCGGTCCAGTCGTAGCCGTTCTTTGTGATCAGCCGAATCCCGTCTTCGTCCTTGATGGCCTGGGTGCGGTATCTGTCGAATTTGATCTCATGGAGCCGGTCATCGCCCTGCGGTGGCGTGTCGACCAGTTCTGGCTCCATCGGCTTGATGAACTTCAGACGCATGCACCGACTCATGCAAATGCACGCGATTCAATCAGCTTTAGCTAAAATAGTTCCGGAACTTTTCAGGTAGCGGGATGTTGCCACCGCCATGACAAAGCTATCCGACCTCGGACCACCAATCGAAGGCAAGCCGCACGAAGGCGAGCCCGACGCAGAGCGTTTCTATTTGTGCAAGATCTGCGGTCAAGCGGTCGACATGTGCGATCTTCGCCAGGTGATGTGGCACGAGCAGCCAGGCCATGAACCGCTGGAGCAGGAGACCGCAGCGAAGATTCTCGTGTTTCCTCGACGGAAATAGGAAAGAAGCCCGCTACCTTTCGGCAGCGGGCCAGTCCAACAGTCGTGGGAACATGCACCGGAATGGGAGAACCGACGGTGCAACCGCCGAAGTGTTTCGACGCAACAATGTTCCACACGGCTCGCGAGTTTAGGACGCTGTGCTCAAGCTCTGGCCGCCTTATGAAAGCAACGGTGTTGAAGAATGCTGGTCCGCGCTCCGGCGATCGAAGAAACGTGTCCGTCGGGCGTGCAACCAAGCGAAGATGCGGTGACGGAACGGCCCTTAACCGATCCACGGGCCGAGGCGCTGGCCAGGGCGATCATCGCCACGGTTGATAAGCTGACCTATGACGGCTTATCCGCCCGGCCAGCGAAATCTTAACGGATCGTTGACCGCGCTGTCCTATTCTGAGACAGCGCGGTCAGATCCCAACCGGACTGCGCAGGCGGCTCCGGCAACCCAGCGACCCATCGCACAGTCGGAGCCGCCACCACACTCCGGAACGAATACCAGCAATGGTTGAATCAACCGTTACTGAAGTTGTTGAAACTAGAGTTATCGGCTATTCCGCTCCGCCAGGTGGCGCGCCCAGTCTGAAAGCGTGAGCGCGCGAGAACAAATCGAGACAACGGAACCATCTTCCACGACGGTCAAGGCACGGAGTGTCAGAACGCGCTTCGATCGCGTTCACCACAACGTGTGGCGCCAGATGAGGGCGGGGGTTTGGCTTTCGAGCGAGCATCGTTTTCAACTCGAGGCGAAGCGGTCATCTCCGCACCCACGCGGTCAGAATTTTACGCAAACTGCCCTCGGCCAAGGCCGCCTCGGCGGCCCAATCGGCCACGTAGGCGATGCCCAGACCCTCTCTTGCAGCTTCGACCATCAGCTCTTCGTCATCAAGGACGATGGTGCCGTTTGCCTCGAGTGCGAGCTCATGGCCCGCGCGCTCGAGAGAGAGCGGGACGTTGGCGCGTTTGCTGCATAAGACCGCAAAAATTTGTATTGTCGAGCCCCCCTGACCTTGAGATTGCCGCAGGGGCATTCCAGTCATTGGCAAGTTGCACGATGAGATCTCTTTCGAGGCGGAGGGCGCTTACAAGGGTGGGAAAAGGCGCGTCAGATCGCGCTGTTCCGACCGACGAGCAAAAAGCCCGCCACCTTTCGGCAGCGGGCTCCTCGATGAAACTGCCGTGGCTGTGGAAAGGCACTGCCGGTAATCAGATGCGTTGCCGATCACGCAGATTCTGCACATAGACATTGATGATCAGTGCGACGAGCAGAATGATGCCGCGGATGAGGATTTTCAAAAAACTGTCGATCTGCACGTGATCGAGGCCATTGTTGAGGACGCCCAGTATGCACAGGCCGATGATCGTGTTGCCGATCCCGCCACGGCCGCCAAAGAGGCTGGTGCCACCGACCACCACCGCTGCGATGGCGTCAAGCAGATAGCCGTCGAACTCGTTCTGCTGGGCGCTGCCAAAATGGGCCACGCCAATCATCCCTGCGACACCGGAACAGACGGCCGAAATCACCATCACCGCACCTAAGACCAGCTTGACGTTGACACCGGAATATTCGGCCGCTTCGCGGTTGCCGCCGACCATGTAGACGTATCGGCCGAAGCGCGTGTAGGTCAAAACGATATGACCGACCAGCAGGAATACACCCAGTACGATGATGATCCACGGAAAGCCGGCTATCGTGCCGGAACCCAGAGTCGTAACCAGATCGGGAACGGCATAGGCGATCTGGCCGCGCACCAGAAGCGCGCAAATGCCAGCGCCGATCTGCATCATGGCAAGTGTCATGATGAACGAGGGAATTCCTATCAGCGTCGTGCCGAAGGCGTTGACCAGGCCCAGGAAGGCGCAGATGAGCAGCGCCAACCCGATCGCTGCATAGCCTGGCAGCGGGATGTTGGGAATGTTGACGTAGGATTCCTGCATGGTGAAATAGGCAACGGCAATGCCGGTAGCATTGGCGATAGCCGCTACCGAAAGATCTATCTCGGCACAGAGGATGACAAAAGTGAGCCCCACGGCGATGACGCCCGTGACGGAAATCTGCGTCAGCACGTTGACCCCGTTGTCGACGCTGAGGAAAGATGGGCTGGCGATGCTGAAGAACGCGAGCAGGATGATCAGCGTCGCGAAAGGCGCAATGTTGCGCATCCGGTTGCGCAGGAAGGCGCCAGCCCGCGACGGGGACCCTTTTACGGCTTCCTGAACCGGCATTGTCATTTGGCGTTCTCCCTCAAGCGGCGTCGAGCAGCCGGTCCTTGCTGATCGTTTCGCCGGCGAACTCGTGCACGATCCGGCCTTTCTTCATCACGATGATGCGGTCGGCGAGCGACAGGACGGTTTCGGGCTCGGCCGAGACAACGATGACAGCAAGGCCCTGGTTGCGCAGCGCACGTACGATCTTCACAACATCGTCTTTGGCGCCAACGTCCATGCCGCGGGTCGGCTCGCTCAAGATCAGCACCTTAGGGATGTATGTCAGCCATTTCGCCAGCGCGACCTTCTGCTGGTTGCCGCCGGAAAGACTGGCGAGCAGCGCCAGCACATTCGACGGACGGATATTCAGCAGTTCAACATGGCGGCTGGCGATCTGGCGCTCCGCTGCCGGCTTCAACCAGAGGCGTGAGATGCGGCCAAGCACGCTGATCGAGACATTTTTATAGACCGGTTCCTGGTAGAACAGCATGGAACGGCGGCTCTCCGGCACGAAGGCGATTCCCGCCCGGCGAGCGTGCGCCGTGTTGCGAAAACGTTTCGCCGCGCCCTCAATGGCCAACGTCCCGGTGCTCGGCTTGAGCTTGCCGAACAATGTCCGCGCCAGCTCGACCTGGCCGCAGCCCATAAAACCGTAGATGCCGAGAATCTCGCCGGCCCGCGCGTCAAGCGACACATCGGCGAAGGCGCGCCCCACCGCAAGACCTCGCGCCGAGAGGACTACGGGCGCCGCGGACTTGCTATTGAGAGCGATCGCGCCGGTATAACTTTCCTCCAGCTCCTCGTGACCACTGCCGATCATACGTTCGATAACCCAGCCTTTGTCGATCAAGGCCGCGGCTTCGGTGACAACACGGCGCCCGTTGCGGAAGATGGTCACCCTGTCGGAAACTGATAGGATGTCGTCGAGGAAATGGGAAATAAACACGATGCTGCGGCCGCTCGCGCGAACACCGCGAAGCACCTCGAACAGGCGATGCACCTCTGGGGGCGACAGCGCCGAGGTAGGCTCGTCTAGTATGATGATCCGCGCTCCCGAGAAAAGCACGCGGGCGAGTTCGACCAGTTGCTGGAGGCCGATCGACAATGATCCCATAGACGCGCGAGGATCGACCTCGATGCCAAGATTGGCGAGTTGTTCCCGCGCTGCGGCCACCATGCCGGACCAATCAATCAATCCTGCCTTCGTCGGCTGCTTTCCGAGAAAGACATTTTCGGCAACTGTGAGATCTGGAACGACGCTCAGTTCCTGATGCACCATGCCGATGCCAGCCGCAAGCGCATCACGGGCCGAGCGGAAATGGACCTGCTCTCCGTCGATGAACATGCGGCCGTGATATTCGGCGTGCACACCCGCGATGATCTTCATCAGGGTCGATTTGCCGGCGCCGTTTTCCCCAACGAGCCCATGGATCTCGCCGGCGCGCAACACGAAATCCACATCGTGCAGCGCCACCACGCCGCCAAAGGATTTCGATATCCCATCCATGCGAAGGCGCGGCGCGACCCCTCGCAAGGAGACTTCAGCTTGAGCGTTCATTCTGTCCGCGTGGCGAATGTCCAGTGGCTCGCAAATGGCTGGCGGATCATCCGCCAGCCATTTGGGACCAAGATCAGATCAGGAAATGGTCTTCCATCCATTGCATGCCGCCGGCATTCTCCTTGGTAACCACGGGACCGTCCGTTACGACGCTTTTCGGGATTCCTTCGCCTGACTTCTCGCCACCTGTCACCGCCGCGACGCCGGCGACAATGGCGCCGCCATGAATACGGCAGGATGGATTGCGCACGGTGGCGTGCATGCGCCCTTCGGCAACGGCGGCTATTGCAGGGGGCATGGCGTCGCAACCGCCGATCTTGATGTTGGTACGGTTATGGGCCTTCATGACGTTGTACGCTGCAAGCGCCATGTCGTCATTGTGGAAATAGGCCGCGTCAATCTGCGGATATTTCGTAAGATAGGTCTCCCATAGCCGCGCCACCTTGGTGACGTCCCAGTCGGCCGGCTGGTTTTCCAGAACCTCGATGTCGGGATGCTGTTTGACAATGGATTCGAAGCCCCGGTTTCGCCCTTGGGCGCCCGTGTGGCCGAGCGCGCCCTGCGTGGTGATGACCTTGCCCTTGCCGCCGATGGCGGTGATGAGCGCCTGGGTCACCGATGATCCCATGAATTCATTATCAGGCGCGAGGAAGCTGTGCACATTGATCTTGTCGAGTGGCGCAATCAGGGTGTCCATGTCGATGACAGGGATCCCGGCGTCGATCATCTTTTGCACCGGCTGCACCAGCGTCCCGATACCAAAGGCCTGGATCGCCACGAAATCCCATTTCTGGGAAGCCATGTTGTCGATCGCCGCGCGCTGCTTTACGGCATCGAGTTCCCCGTCGAACCAAGTTACCTCGACGTTGAACAATTTGCCCCAGTATTCCGCCGCTGCCTTGCCTTGGGCGCACCATGTCGCCTGAAGTCCGGCGTTGGAGAACGCTGCCTTGAGCGGCTTTTCGGAACGCCCGGAGGGCGCGGCGGCGCGAGCCCGGCTGATCCCGAAGCCGCCCATAAGTGCAGCGGCACCGCCAACAGCCGCTAAGGTCAGAAGATTGCGTCGGTCGTCGTCTATTTTGTTTTTCATAATTCCTCCCAGTACGGCTCGTGGAAATGAGCCATACGGCCATTATGGCCCCGCCGATCTTGTGGTCAAGGTTCCGAGACAACGTCGCTCGACGTCCTCACGGAATTCAGGGTTAGTCGCATTACAGCCCCGGCGCGTTCAGGAACCGACCACTTCCTTAAGATAGACAAAGCAATGACCGAGGCGCAAAGACCCGCTCCGATGCGATGAGCCCCAACAACATCCTCTGCTACGAGATGAATGGGGCCGCCCTGCCGCAACCCAACGGTTCCCCGGTGCGGCTCATCGCCCCCGGATGGTATGGCATCGCCAACGTCAAGTGGCTCAAGCGCATCGAGATACGCAATACGCGCTTCATGAGTCAATTGATGGCACGAGACTACGTCACCATCCGCGAGGAAGAGCACAATGGCGAGACGGTGTGGGCCGAGACCTCGGTCGGCCGTGCATTGCTGAAGTCGGCGCCTGCCAGAGTGACCCGTAGCGATGCCGGATACCGGATCAGTGGTGCAGCCTGGGGCGTCCCAATCGCCAAGGTCGAAGTGAAGGTTGATGACGGCCCATGGCTTGAAGCGACGATAGACCATGGTGAAGAAGCCGAATTCGCCTGGAAGGTGTGGTATCTCGACTGGAAAGACCCGGCAAAAGGCGAGCACACGGTCACCTCGCGCGCCACTGATACGGCAGAAATGCTGGTTGTATGAACAGGCCGTTCGACCTCTCGTGCTGCGCGAAAATTGCCAATCGCCGGGTGTACAGTTTCTATACGGGGTCAGTAACTGCCAGGGAAGCAGCTTACCAAGTCTGGAAACGAGCAGGAAGAATGGACGGGCCTGAACCTGGCGGACGTCGTAGCTTCACCGAAGCAGACATGCGAAGCGGTGTGTCCCAACCAACCCTCGCCCCGGCCGTCCAGCGGCTCGAACAGGAACTGGGCGGAACGCTGGTTCCATAGGTTGTCCATGACCGGGGAGACTGGAGTTACCACGCTTCAGATTCGCAGGGTCCGAATGAACATCCATAAGAATGCCCGCCTGACCCCGCTGCATCGACTAGGCGATTCACACATCTCGCAGGCTCCAGCCATGGGCGATGGATTGGAAGTACTGAAGACCGTGGCGGAAGGTGATTGGGCCTGGCGGTTTAGACTTCGGATAGCCATCCCACCTCCGAGTTTGGCGATGACCCAGGCGGCCCAGGCGAGAGACCTGGGTGGGCGAGGGTTCTTCTGCAGGGCGGTTTTGCCTTCCAGGTCAGGCACCAGGGCCTGCAGGGTGTCGATCTCGGCGAGCGTAAAGACGATCTCGGCGGGTTGCGCGGATGCTCCGTCGCGGGCTTGGACAAGTTGCATGATGATGCAGGCGGCGCGTGCGGCGATGGCAGTCAGCCTCATCAGTCGCTCGGCGGTTTCCAGCTGACTGTCCTCCAGTTGCAGGCCCTGCCGCTTCAGGGTGCGGAAGAACTGCTTGATGGTCCAGCGCATCCGGTACCAGCCGACCACTTGCCAGGCCATGGCCGGATCGGCGCGCCGACCTCGACCACCTCCACCAGGCTCACCGTCACCGTCTCGGCCAGCCCCTTTTCGATGCAGTTTTGCGGGCGCTTGAGGGCAACTTGGCCGAAGCGGGCCACCAGATGGGCCGTGCGCGCCGGCCGGCCAGGACGAGCGCGCAGCTTCACATCGGCTTCGCCGGCTGGCTGCAGCTTTGCTGTCGAGAGCTTGCCGCCCTCGATCAAGCGGTCGCTCATGGCACGGGTCAGGATATGGAAGTTCGGACCCGGGACGCGGTCCCATTTGGCGTAGATGTCGCTCTCGCGATCGCTCACCTCCGTCACCATCGCAGCCTGCACCAGCACGCTCTTGGCCGCTTCGGCCGTGGCCAGCCAGCGCTGCGATTCCTTGTCGGCCAACAATCGCTTGCCGTGGGATGTCTCTACCCGGCCATCGCGCGTCCAGATCTGGCCCGATACCAGCCCCAGCACCTCGCCCGTTCCCGCATCCAGCGCCAGCATTGCATGGAGCAGCGCGCCTCGCACGTTGCCGCCCTTGCCGGTCTCTCCCAGACCACGCCGATGCTGCGCCGTGGTCGTAAAGTTGATCTCGCTGGTGTCCTGATCGCCAGCACATGACGGCCCGCACAGGCCTGCGAACTCGTCGACCCCCAGCCCTCGATCAGGCTCTGTGTCGTCACCCGCGCGTTCGCCAGGAACCGGCCAAAGCCAATGATCCGACCGCGCGAACCTCCCGCCAGCCGCCGAACACAAACGCTCTGCCGATCCACCATGAGCCTCAGCAACTGGGCCCCCTTTTTTGCAGGCGCTCGTCTCCGAACGCCCCCAACCCGAACTCATTGGCTGACATCGCGACACCTCCTCAATCCAAGCGTCGCCAACAGAATCACATCCCAACGCCAGACAGCCAATCAAAAGCGAGTCATTCACCTCAAGAAATGTGTGCATCCCCTAGGCTGCATCGTGAGGAAATGGCGCTGTCGGTGATAGAAGGCGGCTTTCCCAAGCCCCAGCGGCGTTGGATTATGCGGCACGGCAAAGGTCTTGGCGCGTTGGGTCGAGCGCTATAAAGCAGAGGGCCGGGCCGGCAGTGGCCGACCACTCGTCGCGGCCCAGCATACCCCGCGTGACCTAACGGCGCCAACGCTGACAGGCGTAAACCTCTGGGCCGTTGGCGGCTAGTTGTGACAACCGGCCATCGAACCTACGATAGGGCGGCCTTCCACACGCCGTGAATGCGTGCGTCATGCAGGTAGGCTCGGGTCGGCTAGCTCATTGATCCTCGGCTGCATTTGGCTGCATTTGAAGGGAAAGGCTCAGCCTCGCCAGTTTTTTGCCCTTCTCATCCCGGACCTGAATGAACAATTGCTGGCCGTCGAGATCCTTCAGGGATTGTCTGGCCAAGTCGATCAGGCCTTCCATGGCCTCACGACGTGCTGCCACGATCCCATCACATTCGATGCCTACCTCATCTTGATGACCGCATTGCTGTCGCCGGTGTCAAAGAAATATCTCGCCATCGAGCCCGCCCTCACAACGTTCTCGCGTTCTTTTGGTGCAGGTAGGTGGTGTCGAAATCTCCTGCTCGAATGAGCCCGGCCCAATCAACGGCGTGAAATCGCGAGCCCTCGGTGACAATCAACCCGTTGCGTCGAAGTTCCTGAAGCGTTCGGTTCACGTGCACGGTGGATAAGCCTACCGCATCGGCAAGTTCCGCCTGCGTGATCGGAAGCTCCGCTACATGGTCGCTGATGAGCCCAATGGAGCGAAGCCGGACGATGAGTTCGCACAGGATGTGCGCCGTCCGAGCATAGGCGTCGCGCCTTCCGACGTTGGTGACCCACTCTCGATAGATCGCTGCGTCGATCAGAGTCGAGCGCCAAAACACCGTGGCTATGGAAGGATGTTGGTCGCAAATGGCCCGCAAGGCATCGTGCCGCATGAGGCCCACGCGGACGCGCGTGAGAGGTGAGAACGTGCAATCCAAAACCGAGAGATGCAATCCATGGAGATCGGGAATGTCACCCGGAACAAAGAACGAAGTGACCTGCCGCTTGCCCTCGCCTGTAAGCTTGGTGGACCCCACCAGACCGTCCAAGACAACGAATGAATTGGTGGGACGATCACCCTCGCGCACAATGTCCTGATCGGCATGATAGTCCCGTGTCTGGAATTGGATGCTCTCCAAAACGGCGATGTCTGACTGCGTGAGATCAGAGATGTTCTGGAGCTTGCGGATCAAAATGTTCGGGGAAGGGACATGTGCCAAATTCAGTGACCGGATTGAGTTAGATGCAGAACTTGCATGGGGCACTAATGTTCCCGGCGCTTTTCGGCGATCGCGCCTGCAAAAAAAAGCGCGAGCGGTTTGCAAAGCCAGGGGCCGCACATCACCGTCAAGATAGCCTATGGCATTTAACCCTTCAGGCTACTCCTTCCGTCGGACGTTCGCCAAGCCATCTGTCCCAGAGATCTAAGACCGGACAGAGGCCCTTGGGGCCAATTGCTATTCTTGTGCGAATCGCCTCTTCTCATCCGAGGACCAATCGCGACGCAGTTTGCTGAATCCATGGTCCCCCATCCTTGAAGGCGACCGGCGTCTATCCCGCCCCCCGCCAACCGGCGTCGGTCGCCCCACTCTTCGGGCAGGTTCAACTGTGGCTAAGTTGCAAACTCGCTGCTCCTCGTCACGAGCAGAAGTGACGGAGTCCTAGCTGCCATTAACGCAGGTAAATGCGCCGAATGGGCGACACGTTAGAAGGTAAATGGTGGTGCCTCCGATCGACTGTTTGGCTGGACGTCGGAAGCCAATGAGACACAATCGCCCGGTGATCTCAGCCTTTGACTTTGAGGTCATACCCAAAACACTTTCAAGCAATAGTCGCCGAGCGCGACATCCCCGAGTCCGAATGGGACATGCAAGCTCGCAACCTTGACCATCTTTTCCTAACGGGAGAGTTCTCCTCGAGACTTGCCGGACCGGCACACGCGATTCGTCCGAAAGGGATATTTGCCGCCAAAATGACCTCACCGCCGTCGGTAGAAGCGTTGCTGTGTCGCTGTGAGGCCTGCACCGAGAACCGGCTACTGCCCTAAACCGGTATCCGCCTCTCTATTCGGTTATTCGGTGCCCGCGAGCCAGCGCACCATATTCCCCATCAGCCTGCCGTAGAGCGACCACCCGAGAAAGTCCTGCGACAGCCAATGCGGCCCGATGTCGGTCGCCCAGGCAACCGTGCGCCCGCGGCCATGATTGCGAACAGCAAGGAGCGGCCAGTCCGTGCTGCGATGATGACAGGTCGCAAGCAGCCGGGATGAACCGTCGCCTTTGAAATCCAGCTTGTTCATGCCAAGGATCGGCGGCAACGGCTTCTCGATCCCTGCAAAGATCGGATGGGAGGACTCCAAGATGGAGGCCTGCAAGCCTTGGGGCACCTCCATGCCATCCGAAAACGGCAAACAGCGCACGGGCAACACGTCTTCGACCGGAGTGTCGTGGAACCGCGCTGTCCCGAACATGCCCTGAAAGCCCATATAGCCGCCGGCCAACATCAGCCCGCCGCCGCTTTCGACGTAGGCTTTCAGCATCTCCAGGCGGTTTACGCCGACACGCCCTGCGCGGGCTTCCGCCGTCACCAGCAAGGTCAGCGCGCCGACATCCGAGATCACCACTGCCTGATACTGAGAAAGCGCATCGAGGTCGAAGGGGAATTCGGCGGCGCAGCGGTCAGCGCCGATCTGGGTCATCGCGATGCCCTCAGCGGCAAGCGCGGCTTTGAAGGCGGTTGCACCATTTATCGAGGTCGCACTGGTCAGCACATCGGCACCAACGGCTACCGAAGTCGTCGCTGCGAACGTTTCCCCTGCAAGTAGCACTTTCATAGTTAACCCACCTTGTCCCATAGATCGAGTTGCGAGGGCGCCGCCGAAATCGGCGCCCCCCCCGGCGGTTCGATGCCCGCCGTATCAGAACTTGAACTCGGCCAGATTTTCGGGGGTCACGATTTTCGCTGGTCCAAGGATCAATTCTCCGCCGGCCCCAATCGTATATTCGCCTAGCCGGCCTGCCTTGAACTTCTCACCCTCCTTGCCGGTGATCTTGCACTGCGCAAGGGCCTGGGCAGTCTGATAGGTAAGATAGCCAAGGTCGGTGACATTCCACCAAATATCCTGCGCGGCGCCGTCCTTGATGTATTTCGAGATCAAAGTGGCAGGGGCCAGACCCGTCAGCTTGACCTTGCCGATCATGCCCGCCTCCTCGAGTGCACGGGCGGCCGCAGGAAGGCCAATGCCTGCTGGAACGATGATCACCTTGAGATTGGGAAATGCCTGCACCAGCGCAAGTGCCTGTTGCTGGTTGATCTGCTCGCTTTCTTCCCCGTAAGCAACCTGCACCAGCTTCATCTTGGAGAATTTCGGCTCGGCCGTCATTTTCGCCTTCATGAAGTCGATCCAGGCATTTTGGTTGGTCGCCGTGGGTGTCGATGACAGGATCGCGAATTCACCTTCACCGCCGCTAAGATTGAATGCGCTTTCCAGCATCATTTCGGCCAGACTGTCGCCCTTCACCTGATTCACGAATACAGCGCGGGCGTCGGCCGCCACATCGGAGTCATATGAAATCACGCGGACGCCTTGCTGAACGGCGCGCTTCAGCGCAGGTGCGACGGCATTGGCGTCGTTGCCAGCAATGGCGATGACGCCCACCTTCTGTGAAACGAGGCTGTTGATAAATTCGATCTGCGCCTCGGCTGTCGCCTGCGACGGGGCGACCTGAGTGGCTGTGCCGCCGATCTCCTTTGCAGCCTCTTGGGCGCCTCCAAAAGCCACCTTGAAGTAAGGATCCGTGTCGAGCTTGGGCAGGAAGCCGACCGTTACAGGTTCCTTGGCGCACTCCTGGCTGAAGGCCAGCGACGCCGGTGCGAGCAGAACCGCGGATGCGAGCAGGGCTAATCTAAACGCTTTCATTGTGACTCCTCCATCTAAATTCGGGCTTGAAGAAAGGGGCCCGAGATCACCCCTTGGTTTCGCGCAGGACGCGCGATCTTGAGAGCCGCTCCTGTGCGGAGCGCCAGTAGTTGCCGACCAGCAGCGAGCCGATCAGGAGCAGGCCAATGATCATCCCCTGCGCGTCGCCGCCGATCTGGTTGAGCGCCAGCACGTTGCGGATAATGGCGATTAGGACCAGCGCCAGCATGACGCCGGTCAGGCGGCCCTTGCCGCCAAAGACGCTGACGCCGCCGAGCAGCACAATCGTGATAACGTCAAGCTCCATGCCCAGCGCATTGTTGGCACGGGCATTGGAGAGGCGGGCGGTATAGACGATGCCGGCAATGGCGGCGATGACGCCTGAAACCACGAAAAGCTTCAAAACCATCCGGCTCGTGTTGATGCCGGAATAGCGCGCCACTTCCGGGCTGCCCCCAAGTGCGTAGATGCGCTTGCCGGTCGGCGTCTTCTGCAGGATGACGGCAAACACCGGCGCCAGCACCAGGAATGGCACGATCGTCCACGGTATCTGCGTGCCCGGCAGGTTGTTGATGCCGAAATCGACGACCGCAGGCGGGAGAATGTTGACCGAACCGGTGCCAAGCAGGATGTAGCCAATACCGCGATAGAGCGCCATTGTGCCGAGCGTCACCACCAGAGACTGCAATCCCAAGCCCGAGACCAGACAGCCGTTGAAGGCGCCGAGCAGGCCGCCGGCGACGAGCGTCAGCGGGATTGCCGCCAGCGTCGGCACGCCGGCCTGGATGAGCAGGCCGAAGATCACGGATGTCAGCGCCAACACCGAGGCGATCGACAGGTCGATTTCGCGGGTGATGATGAGCAGCGTCATCGGCAGGATCAGCAGCGCCTTTTCCGAAGCGCTCGCAGCCAGTTGCGAGAGATTGAAGCCAGAAACGAAGTTCGGCACGAAGAACGCTGCATAGAAGAATATGGCTAGACAAGAGATCGCCAGCAGCAGATCCCAGAAGTCGATCGAGCGCAGGAATTTTTTCATCTTCCCCTCGCCTGCCTGGCTTGATCCGCGCGCCGCACGATAAAGGTGTCGATGCCGATGGCGGTCAGGATTACCAGGCCGTAGACGCCCTGCAGCCACAGCGGATCGACGCGGACCAGCGTCAGACCGTTCTTAATGACCAGTAGCGTGAGCGCCCCGAGGACGATGCCGAGCAGCGTGCCGGAGCCGCCACGGATGGCGACGCCGCCGACCACCGCAGAAGCGATAACGGTGAGTTCGAAACCGAGCGCAACGCGGGCGTCGATGGTGGCATAACGAGATGCCCACAGGGCGCCGCATAGGCCGCCGAGCAGACCGGCTATGCCGAAGGCCAGCAGGATGCGCCTGTCCACGGGAATACCGATGAGACGTGCGCCGTCCGGGTTGGAGCCGGTAGCGAACAGCTCGCGCCCGATCGCCGTGCGATAGAGCAGCACGTAGCCGGCGCACAGGATGACAATGGCGATGACGACGATCAGCGGCACGCCGACGATCTTCAGACCGGTCATGTCGAGCCAGGCCTGCGTGACCTCGTCGGCGCTGATCTGGTCGCCCGCCGCCCAGATCGAGTTGAAGCCGCGAAAGATCGACATCGAGGCCAGAGTGACGACGATGGCCGGGATTTTTCCCTTGGTGACGACAAGGCCGTTGATCAGGCCAGCGACACTGCCGACCGCGCATGCAGTTGCCAAGCCGATCCCGATGTCGAGTGCCGGATAAGCCTGAACCATGCTCGCCGCCATGTAGGCTGAAAGACCGATTACCGCTGCGATCGAAATGTCGATATTGCGGGTGATCAACACCAGCATCTGAGCGAGTGCCGCAACAACCAGCAAGGCAGCATCCATCGACACGGCGGTCAGGTTTGCCGCGCTCACCATTCGCGGGTTGATAATGGTGACAGGAATGGCGACCGCCAGCATCGCGGCGAGCAAGCCGAACTCACGGCGCTTCAGGAAGTCGAGTGGTCCTTTGGCCTTCTCCTCGCTAAAGGCACGCTCCGAGTGCAGTGCCTGGTCGGCGCGTTCATCGGTCTTGGTCGCCGCTTCCAAGACTTTTTCCTGGGTCGCTTCGCCGCGGGCGAACTCGGCCGTCTGGTGGCCTTCGCGCAGGACGACAATACGGTCGCACATGCCTATCAACTCGGGCATTTCAGAGGAGATCAGAAGGATCGCCATACCCTGCGCGGCAAGATCGGCGATCACGGCGTGGACCTCCGCCTTGGTGCCGACGTCGATGCCTTGCGTTGGTTCGTCGAGGATGAGGACGCGCGGGTCGGTGCGCAGCCATTTGGCCAGCACCACTTTCTGCTGATTGCCGCCGGACAGTTCCTTGACCGGCTGTCCGTAGCCGGAAAAGCGCAGCTTCATGCGCTTCAGCCAGTCCGCAACCAGATCAATCGCGCGATCGGTGCCGTAGAGGCCTACCGAGGCGGCCTTGTCGAGTATCGGCAGCACGGCATTATCGAGAATGGAAAAATCCATCACCAGGCTCTGGCCCATGCGGTCTTCAGAGACATAGGCGACGCGCGCATCCATGGCGTCACGCGCCGATGCGAAGCGCACAGCCTCGCCGTCGATCAGGATTTCGCCGGCATCAGGCTGGTCGATGCCGAACAGCACGCGCGCGATCTCGGTCCGCCCGCTGCCGACCAGGCCGCCAAGCCCGAGCACCTCTCCAGCATGGAGCTTGAGATCGATGCTGGCAAAGCCGCCGGCGCGCGACAGCCCCCTCGCCTCCAGCACCAGCGCGCCGGTGGAGTGGTGCCGTTCGGGATAGAGGTCGGTCAGTTCGCGGCCTACCATCATGCTGATGGCGGCGGCACGGCCAAGCTCGCCCTTCGGCTTAACGCCGACAAGGCGTCCGTCGCGCAGCACTGCGATGCGGTCGGCGATGCGGAAGATCTCGTCCATGCGGTGACCGACGAACATCATCGCCACGCCATGCAGCCTGAGATCGGCAACGACGGTGAACAGCCGTTCGACCTCGCGCTGCGACAGCGCCGCCGTGGGCTCGTCCATGATGAGCACACGCGCGTCGAGCGACAGCGCGCGGGCGATTTCCACCAATTGCTGTTCGGAGGTGCGCAGCGCGCCCAACCGCGTTGCCGCCCGCACGTTGAGGCCGACCGTTGCTAACACCTTGCGAGCGCCATGAAGCATTGCGGCGTTGTCGATGCCGCCGAAGCGGTCGCGCGGCAAGTGACCGAGATAGATATTTTCCGCGACCGAGAGGTCCGGGAACAGGCCAGGATGCTGGTGCATGACGGCAATGCCGGCCGCCTGGGCGTCGTGCGGCGAATGCAAGACAACAGGCGTGCCATCGACCTCGACATGGCCACTGCTTGGCGAATGCACGCCAGCCAGAAGCTTCACACAGGTGCTCTTGCCGGCACCGTTTTCGCCAAGCAGCGCCAGCACCTCGCCCGAGCGTAGTTCGAAGGTCGCATCCCTGAGAGCAATCGTCCCGCCGAAGGCCTTGGTTGCGTGGACCAGGGCGACCGGAACGGTCACATCCCTGCGTCCCGCGGCATCGGCTTCGCCATATGCGCCAAGCTGCAACGCCCTTCCTCCCTGATCCAACTTATTTTTTCAATTTGCTATATTAAATAGGTCGAAGCCGCAACGAGAAAATTGACTTCCACAGCTCCGGCGCGCACTGTCGCAGCGCGCAAAGGCGCGGGGCCTGGGCGCTTCGCACGATGCGGCTGTGGCCGTGCGGAGCTCGGCAAAAACCATTTGGGAGCGCCAATTTTGTCCGGAAAAGGCAGCAATTCCGTCAAGGTTCGGCACTATAACGAACGTTTCGTGCTTGACGCCATCCGCCGCCTGAAGGAGGCGTCCAAGTCCGACTTGGCGCGTGCGGCAAATCTGACGCCGGCCGCAGTCGCCACCATTGTCGACGGCTTGGAGTCGTCTGGATTCGTAAAGCAAGTGGGCAAAAGGTTCGGGCAACGCGGATCTCCATCGACTCTCTACAGGCTTACGCCGGAGCGGATCTACAGCGTCGGTATCAAGATCGGTCGGCGTGCGTTGGAAGCCGTGCTGGTCGACTTCGCCGGTGAGGTTCGCGCTCGCGAGTCACACGAATACCGATATCCCGATCCCGATCTCGTCCTCAGGGCCGGAAATAAGTCGCTCGCCAATTTCGACAAGGTGGTCGCCGGGCTTGGCGAGGCCAGCATTGTCGGCCTAGGCATCGCTTCGCCCTATTTCCTCGGCGGCTGGAGTGAAGAACTCGGCTTTCCGGAGGACCTCGGCAACCGCTGGGAAGCAATTGAGCTTTCGACATTCTTCGCTACAAGGCCGAAAACCCCGGTGTTCGTCGAAAACGACGCGTCATCGGCGGCGCTGGCCGAACTCATCCAAGGGGCCGGCGCGCGGTTCCGCGACTTCATGCATATCTCCATCGACACTTTCGTCGGTGGCGGGTTGGTGCAAGGCGGCAAGGTCCACACCGGCCCGCATGGCAACAGCGCTGCGCTCGGCCCGCTTCCAGTCTCGCCTTCAAGCCTCGATTCCGTGGCAGCAAAGCCGGCGCGCTACCAGAGCTTGCTGCATCGCGCCTCGATCTACGTGCTGGTCAATCATCTCAAGTCTCGCGGCATCGAGATCAATCGTGTGCGGGAGCTGGACCCGTTGCCGTCTCGAGCACGCGAGCCCTTGTTCGAATGGGTCGACGATTGTGCGAATGCACTGGTTGAAGCGATTATCGCCATCACCTCCGTCATCGATATCGAGGCCATCGTTCTCGACAGCATCTTGCCGCGGCCCATCCACATCGAACTGCTGGCAAGGGTGCAGACCCAGTTCAACCGGACCAGCGCCATCGGCATTGTTGCGCCGGAAATCGTATCGGGACAATTCGGCCCCGAGGCCTCGCCTATCGGCGCGGCCATGTTGCCATTTTCGGCACTGCTAGCTCCCGACAGCGGCGTGCTGATGATCGGCAAGGACAAAACAATGTTGCTTGGTAGCCTTTCTAGGCTTGCGGACCAAGCGAACTAGGCGAAGGCTCTGTCGATAGACGCGTTGGGCGATCGAGCCTCTCTGCGCCAATACCCGCCGACGCGGCGTTTCGGCCCGGATCGAAAACAGTTCGTGCAGGATCCGATAAGGCGCTAGGTTGCTATCGACGTGCCAGAGAGATCGTTCACGGAAGCGGATGCCGATTTTTTCAGTCAAGCACAGCACTGTCTATCGCCATAAACAGTTGGTGAGTTTTGGCGAGCACCGCCTGATGTTCAGGCCCCGTGACAGCTTCGACCAAACGGCTTCTGGACCACGCTCTATTCGTGAAACCCGAGCCCAAGGAGGTTCGATGGACCCATGACGTTTTTGGAAACTGCGTTGCCGTGATCGAATTCAAGGGTTCGGCCAATGAACTTCATTTCGTGACAGACATTCGGCTCAATCACACACCCCAGCATGCGCCTGATTTCCGGATTGATGAGGCCGCGTTGAATTATCCATTCTCTTACGATCCTGACGAGGTTGCCGACCTCGCGCAAACGATAGAGCGCCATCATGCCGATGACGGCGACGAGGTTGGCAAATGGGCGAGACAGTTCGTCAGTGCCACAGGTAATACCGAGACCGGAAAATTGTTGATGACCCTCTGCTACGCCATCCACGAGAGCTTCGTGTACTCCCGTCGGTTTGAAACCGGAACGCAATCCCCGCTCATGACTCTGCATCTGCGCAAAGGCACGTGCCGGGACTTTGCGCTTTTCATGATGGAAGCGGTCCGCTCGCTCGGCTTTGCCGCTCGCTTCGTGACCGGTTATGTTTATGTCCCGAGTCGCGATTGTGATGCTGTCCGCGGCGGAGGCTCAACCCATGCTTGGTGCCAAGTCTACCTGCCTGGGGCCGGTTGGATCGAGTTCGATCCAACAAATGGCATTGTCGGCAACCGGGATTTGATCAGGGTCGCTGTGGCTCGCCATCCCCAGCAAGCCATCCCTCTTTCCGGAAGCTACTCCGGAAGTGCTGCAAGTTTTCTGGGCATGACCGTAGAGGTGAAGGTGGCAAAGGAAACCGGCGGCAACAAAATTAGCTCAGTCTGAAGTTCTGCGGAACTGTTTTGGGGAACACGGAGTTTGCCCGGATCCTGAATTAAACACTGGAGCATCGATGCGGATCCGCGCAGGTTTCAACCTTACCTACGAATGTCCGCAGCCAACACCAATGCTGCTGGTCCTTGAGATCCACCCATCGCGCCGCGTCGATTTGTTAACAGAACAGGTTATAGGCTTTGATCGCCCGCTTGGAGCCCGCGGCTACATTGACGCTTTCGGTAACGCCTGCACGAGAATAGAAGCGCCCGCGGGGCGGACGATGATATCGACGAACTTCGAAATTTACGACACCGGCAAGTCCGATGTCATCGTGCCAGACGCCGTTCAGCACGACATCAAGGAACTACCGGACGACGTGCTCAGGTTTCTGCTCGGCAGCCGCTATTGCGATACTGACCGGCTTGGCGACTTCGCCTGGGCAAATTTTGGCGATACCACGCCCGGATGGGGGCGGGTGCAGGCGATCTGTAATTTCGTGCACGATCATATCGCTTTCAGTTACCAAGCCGCGGACCCAATGCGGACCGCCTATGGGGCTCTCGCCGATCGAACCGGGGTCTGTCGCGATTTTGCGCATCTGGCAATCTCGCTGTGCCGCTGCATGAATATCCCTGCGCGCTATTGCACCGGCTATCTGGGCGACATTGGCGTGCCTCCGGCGCAGGATCCGATGGATTTCAGCGCATGGTTTCAGGCATATCTAAGCGGTCATTGGTTCGTATTTGACGCTCGGCATAATCGCCCTCGCATAGGCCGGATCCTGATGGCGACGGGTTGCGACGCCACTGATGTTGCAATCTCAACCAGTTTCGGCGCATCCAGACTTGCTCGATTCGAAGTTGTCACGGAAGAAGTCCAAGCGGTCAACTGCTAAGGGCCGCAGCGCATACGAGGGGCCTGCCCGCCATCAAGTCGAAGTCTCACCTGGCGGGCTTTTTTCGTGCGATGGGACAACACAGAGACATCGCCCGCGGGCGAGCAGCGGGCAAGTCCTTGCAGAGGGCAGACCGCCCGTGGAAGCCAGCCGGCAAAGAGACAGAAGTGCTAGTATCGCGGCGCGTAGCCGCCGAAGTTCAAATGTCGCGGACAATCTCCGGCTTCAGCCATTCGTGCCAGGGCCTCTCGTGCCACATCATCTGCCGGAGGTCGCGCATGTCCACCGGCTGGCCGCACACCTTGCACAGATGGAAACAGTCTCGTTCATCCCCCGGATCGGCATCGTGCCGCCGGCCTTTGACCGGCGGGCCAAGGTCGGACAGCTTCGTCATTTCCCGCGCAATCTCTTGGCTTCACGTTCCGAGGTGTTTACGGTCGTTGCCGTGCTGCCTGATCAGATCGCGCACCGGTTGCGGTGTTAACCCTGTCTTCTGAGCGAATAGCGATCTCGTAATTCTCGCTAGCGGATATGCGGTGCCGATCCCGGAAACTTTCTTGCTCTTGTCGTCGGCCATCTTACGTCCTCCATCTCCGGGCTACGTGGCTCGTAGCGGTTTTGTTGCAGCGGCGATTTCCGAAGCGGAAGTCGTTATGGGAAGTGAGGTGCATCACCATCGACCAGTAGCCGCTCGTGCGTCGAGAAGGAATGCCAGACCACTTGGCGCGCGTCCCGTTCATCCACCATCTGGCCGCACTGCGGGCAGCGGTAGAAATACTCACTTTCGTGGTCGGCAATTTTGCCGTTGAGATGAGGTTCAAATGGGCCGAGATCGGATAGCTTAATCATTGTAATCATTACAACATTAAATTTAGCTAAAATGTTCCGGAACGAAATTGGACGCTGCATCTTGAACAGCAAATACCGCAGCGGCGAGTCGACCGCCTGGCTAAAGACGAAGGCCTATGCCATCGACGAGTTCGACCTGCTTGGCGTTGAGTGCCAGGCCGGCAAGCCCGCCTTCGCGCTGATGGCGGACCGTGAGACCGGGCGCTATGTCGGTTCGGCCTTTATCAAGCCCGGCCGTGGGATCCGCGAGCGGCTTTGGCAACGCGTGCAGGAACACGCCGGGCCGGCACCGAAGGGCATGAATCGGCCGGCGACGCAATGGTCAAGCCGGGCATCGTCGGCCGCGTCAGGCACCTACGGGGCGAGGAGGATTTTCGCCGTGTCGCTGCAGGATTTAGGGAAAAGCATTGAGGCCAGTGGGACGCGCGCCGCCAAGCGTGGTCCCGCACCAGCGGGACACTAGCTGCTTTGAATGGAACCTTGTCGAGCCTTTCCTGTTGCAGGCTTTTTTGCGGACTGCTGCGCCAGTGCCGATCTGCTACAATCCCTTATGGCCGGTCCGAATAGTGGTTGTCTTGGCGCTTCTTTTCGCGTTCGCCTACGGATTCGCAAAACTCGTGGAACGTTATGGCAGCGTTGGCGATCGGCAATCTCGATGTGGTCAATTGTCGACCCTTGGTTGCCCGGACCCGAATACGCCACCTCTCGCGCCTCAACCAAACGAATAGAACCTGGCAAGCATTGGTGAGCGGAACTTGAGGGTAACGCCGAGCTGACGATGAGTTCGCACAGAATGTGAGCCGTCCGAGCATAGGCGTCGCGCCTTCCAACGTTGGTGACCCACTCTCGATATCTCGCTGCGTCCATCAGAGTAGAGCGCCACAACACCGTCGCTAGCGCCGTTGATGCGCGCCGTCACTAAGACGATCCCCGCGAAAGGTTCCGCGCCCTGTCTACTTGCCATTGATCCGATCAACCCGCCAGCAATGCTGGCGGAAACGATCCCAGCCAGTGCTGTGGGTGAGAACCCTGCACCCTGAGGAGCAATCCCAAAGCCAGAAAATGCGCTCAGGCAGAATAACCCGCCAAAGAACGCGGTGAGAATCGCGGCTGGACCGATCCCCAAGCCCGCCAACTCGTCGGGAGAGCCGCATTGCCTCCAACCGAAAACGAAAACCGCGTCTCGGCTCCGATACGAACCCGTGGTTTGTTAGCTCGTGCGGACCTTTGAGGTCGCTGCGATTTGCTGACGGCAGCTCCCGCTTCTGATCCAGGTTCGCTGCTCCGGTCCTCGCCGGATCAGGCTGCCTTCCTAGAGGCTGCCCTGAACGGATGATCCATGGTGAAGGCGTCGGGCCGAATGGACCGCTCAACCTGAGCCCATGTCACTGGATGCGCGATGGGAAACCCGGGGCGGGCTCGTGGGGAGAACGCACCTACGGCCGTGTTGCCTCTCCCGTTGCGAAGATAGTCGATGAAAATGCGTCCCGTTCGTGCTGCCGGTGCAGCGGACAAAAGGTAACGGTCGGGCTGAACGTGGATAAGACTTCGGGCAAGCGACTTGGCTAGTTGCCGGGCGCTGTCGTGGGTCATCTTTGGTTCAATAGGCGCCATCAAATGGATGCCCTTGCCGCCGGTGACCTTAGGCCAACTCTTCAGACCTGCAGCCTCCATGATGTCGCGAAGCGCCAGGGCCGCTTCGATCACCTGCTTCCATTCGACGCCCTCGCCTGGGTCGAGGTCGAGAACCACGCGATCGGCGCGATCGATGTCATCAATGGTGGCGTTCCAAGGATGAAGCTCCACCGCATCCATTTCGACCAGCCCGAGCAGACCAGCAAGATCGTCGACCCACACGCGCACTCCTTCGCCTCCTTCGCGCTTCTGGACGCGTAACTGATGCACGGCCCTCGGAATGTCGGGCAAGGGGCCCTTGTGATAGAAAGTCGCCCCATGGGCATGCCGGACCAGTTTCAACGGTCTGTGGCTGAGATGAACCAGAGCTTGGTCGGCAACCTGCTCCCAGTAGCCCCTAAGCTCATCCTTGGAAGGCGACACCGCGTCTGGGAGCAGCTGCAGGATGTTCTCACGAGGCACACCGCGTTCGTCGGCCTCGTGCCGCCGCTTAGATGGGGCGGGCGGCTTTGCGGGGATCGTGACGAGGTCTTCACGAAGGCCTTTAAATACCGCTTCCCGCAAGATGCCGCGGTCGGTCACGCCGCTGAACTGCACCTCGGCCAGAACGTCCGGCCTAACCCATGTGGCCTTGGGCTTGTCGATCGGCTCCGACAATGGCGACTTGTCGATAATCAGCGGGTCGAGCCGCTCGCGGACCTGCCGCGCGGTGATCAAGCTGTAGCCACTCTGAGCCTTCCCGGCATAAACCAGCCGGTCGCCTTCACGCCTGCCGATGTAGAGCGAGGCGACGCGACGCGGGTGAGCGCCAAGCTTCTCGACAAAAGCCACGATGGGAAAGGTGTCGCTCTTGATGCATTTGATCTTGACCCAGCTTGTCTGGACGCCGGAGCGATAGGGGGAATCGGCGCGCTTGGAGACGATGCCCTCCAACCCCATCTTGCAGGCGTGGGCGAACATGTCCTTCCCGCTTACGTCCAGATGCTCGGCATAGGTCAGGGTCGGAGCTGTATCTTTGAGCAGCTTCTCCAATGCAGCCTTGCGTTCCGAAAGCGGCTGCTGCCGGAAATCGCGCCCGTTGAGATGAAGCAGGTCGAACGCGTAGAACATGAGCCTCGACGAGTTCGGACTGCCTAGCTCCCGTTCCAAGGCTTGATAGTCCGGCAGCCCGGTATCGCCTAAGACCACAGCCTCACCATCGATGATCGCGGATTTCACCGGCAGGCTCGCCGCCGTCTGAACAATTCTCTTGTACCGATGCGACCAGTCGTAGCCTCGCCGGGTGAAGGCTCGCGCTGTTCCACCTTCGAGGATAAGTTGAGTCCGGTAGCCGTCGTACTTGATTTCGTGAAGCCAGTTGCCGCCATCAGGAGCTTTCTCCACCAGCGTCGGCGATTGAAACTCGATGAACGACAGCCGGTCTTCGGTCCTGCTCATGTGCTCGCGACTCCCGGAACCGGGAGTCAAACCGTGCGACGGCAATCAGTTCCGAGAACTTTAGCAAAAATGCATATAACGGGCTTGCGGAGCCAGTCTGAAGGGAGGAGAACCGCGCCACGCGACCTACGTCGGGCAGCTCCGCGCGTGCCCCCCGGTTGTCGCGTACGCGGGTGTATCATTTTAATACAATCCTCGATTGGTGGACTTGTGCGATACACCGGCAGCTAATTCGTCCGCCAGGCCAAAAAGGGAGAGAGGCCGCGAAGTGGGAGAAAGCGATGTCCGTGCAAAAAGAAGACTATCGAACGAACAGGGCTGACTATACGATCGCTGCGAAGCGCGGCGGTGCGCTTGCTGATGGTGGCGACTACGTCGAGTTACTGGCACGAAAAAAGAAGGCGCTTTGGCTTAAGGATCGGCGAACCGCCAGATTGGCCGCAAACCCCACGGAAAGTTCATTGGGATCCAGACCTAGACTGCGCGGATAGCGCCAGCCCTCAGTACGCTTGGCCGGCTTTCTGGATAAGCATTACGATCAGTCACGAATCCAGAACAATCGCCAAGTGCCGTGCTGCCGCACATTCCACAATCAGTTCTTCGAGGCCAGCATCAGTCAATTTGGTCCTCGTTTTTTTGCGAACAATCCTGATAGCCTCGTGAACGGAGATACGCGCGCGCTTGCCAAGATCATCAAGGTAGCGGCCGATCTCAATCACCGCGTCGGCGTCAACGTCCTTGGGCAAGTCGCGCATAGCCTTTCCCCCAACCGGGAAGCTAGACATGCTTGATGCAAAAAGCAAAATCCCGCCGCGACCTCAGGGTGCCGCTCAAAGGCTGAAATATGAGCGATGGCGATTGAGAGCGGCTGGCAGCCTGGGCTGCGCGTCGCTCGCCCGAAAAGCCGCATACCATCGCCTCGAATTCTACTTCGGTGTTGGAACGGATCAACCGCCGCTTTGGGGTCAGCGACGAGGCGGCTGACCGGGAGGGTGATCGGTTTTGGCTAACTTGCTCCATGAATTTTGATGCGCAGCTCAGGGGCTGCTGCACTCTAAGATCGTCCTCCACGAGGTGCCCGTTTCCTAGAATTGTCCCGGATGCGGTCAGCCGCTCGATCGGCGGAATTTGCGTCAAGTCTTCTGGCATAAAGTGCTTGGCCATGAGCCTCTGCAGCCGGAGCCGCCTGCGACAATCCTCGAATTTCCGTCGACGAGTACAGGGAAGCCACACTGAGCTGGGCCACACCCTATTCCCTTGGTATCAACCGACATTTGAATCCTTTACGGGCTGCATTAGCTTACACAAGTAGAGTCTTAGCTATTGGGAGGTAGCTATGATCGTAAGCCATATAGACATGGCGCAGGCGATGATTGACGCCAGCTTCCTGTCTCAGCACCGTTCTATGGCCGACATTACCTCACTTCGCGGTGACATAGCCCAAACCCGGCGCGCAATCGCGGCATCACGCGAGCTTCTAAAGCGGCTTCGCCAGCGCAAGATAGGGGAGGCACTCAGAGACGCTGAGCGCCACCGGGTATCCGCGTGGGAGGCAGACATTGTCCGCAAGGTCTTTCACGATTTGGTCGTGGAAACGAAGACGCCAAGGTCTCAATGGCGCGCCGTCGCTCAGTACCTGGTTCACGAGTTTACCGGGTCCGAGCGTGTCGAGCCTGCGTTGGTGGATTGGATCATCAGGAAGTAAGGCGCTAACCACTGCGCGGTGCAGCTTAGGGTCGAAGGAACAAAGGGGACGCCTTTTTGTTCGACTCCCATGGTGCTTTATTATTTCGATCTAACCGATAACGGAACCGCCTACCCGGACACCGAAGGCACCGACCTTCCGAGCCTGGAATCCGCTGAAGATGAGGCAGCAAGGGCGCTGCTGGAAATAGCAAAGGACAAAATGCCGGACGGCACCTTCCGAGAGGTCGCCTTGCATGTACATGAGGGTACCAGCAAACCGCTCTTTGTGGTAAAAGTCACGTTCGAACTATTACGCAACGGGTCTGATAGTGATGGAGCCGTGGGAACCTGAAGCCTTACGCAATGTCAGCGCTCGTATGTACCAGCGATGGGCGGCGGCACAGATTGACGATCTTCGCTTGAACATTAAGACACTCGCCGCGTTATCGAAGAGTCCCGCAAGCTGCTGGATCGGCTAGCAGCCAAGCCAAGCGCAATGAACCCTTAGGCTCGGAAAAGCCCCAGCGCTTTGTCCGGACCGGAGATTCAGGCGGGAGCTATCTCAGTGACTGGTCGGCGGCTTCGTGACAGTAACCACGCCCGCTATCGCCAACAGCCCCGCTCGATCCCGTATTATTTGTGACCTCTCCTCGCCGGGCTTGAATCAGTCCCTGCCCCTTGAGCACCTGGAATGCCAGCGTCACACCCGGGCGCCTCATCCCAAGCATGATCGAAAGGAAGTCGTGCGTGATCGCCAGCCTGTTGCCGATGAGGGGGTCCGCTCACATCAGGAGCCACCTTGCCAGTCTTTCCTGCCGCCAGATTGGGCCAACCAGCGTTGTGACTGCCGGCGGGCGTCATTCGAACGGATGAACCAGGTACCTGCCAGACAGTGGCGTCTAAGCGCTACTCCTGCTAGGCAGGCGAACGGGCCGCCGCGCGGTTTAGCCTGGGTCCCTGGTGTGCTATAATTGGCCTCATGGGACAGAAGGCAAAGCAGAAGGCGAACAACCAGGCGAGCGGGCACGAGAAGCCGAGTACTACGCCCGCAAGGTCGGCATCACCAGAGACGAAGCTCTTAGAATCATCCACGAAGCCCAGGTTCCGAAGCTTGCCATAGTCCACAGGGGGCGGCGCGAAGGCAAAATGGGCATCGCAGTCGGCCTTGTTCCGTTGTGCCCTGCCCTTCTTAGGAACGAGCGCGACAGTGTCGAGGCCGAGCGTGGCTCATCTGCGTCGCCTCCCCAGACAGCCACGCCTAATCCATGGGGCTCTACTTGACCGTGTGACCCTCGTCCTATCTTGTCAGCGCGCGGCGGAGCTCCGAGCCGCCATGGCCGGCGCGGTCAGGCACTGCGTCGGCCGCCTCCACGTCCACCTAGCGTGACTTCGTCGGGTCGACATTCGCAGGCTTGACGGAACGCTGTCCCAGCCGATCGGCCCTCAGACGAGCTGTCTTGGCTTCACGGGCTTTGCGCTCCGCATCGATGACGACGCGAGATTCGCGGTCAGCCCGTTCGTGCCTTAGCTTGTCAACCTTGCGCGGCATATCGGTCCCCTAAAATGGTCGCCCGCGCCCCTCGGCAGAAGCGCGGGCAGTTGAGGCCCGGACCTCAACCGGCGGCGAGCCCTGGAGAGCCACTGCCACCAATCTACCAACCAGCGACGGTCGTTCAGGTTCCAGGGCCGCCGCCTTTGCCGATCGCACAGGGCCCGCCTCACTGGCGAGGGAAGCGGGCCCGGCCAGGTCTCGGGGACCTGACCGGCAGCACGGGAGCTGCAACCAGCGCCTCCTCCATCTCGAGCACCTCCTGCATCACTGCACGGACGTGCAGACCCTGGCGATTGTATATTTGACAAACCCATGTAGCCAGCGGCTCCAATAAGGCGTAGGCTTATCCTGTCGCCCGCGCATAATCTGGCAAACGGACGCTTGGAAGAGAACACCAGGCTTTCGCCCTCAACGGGAGGAAAGCCATGTCCAGCGAGCGCGATAGCGAGCTTCATGCCGCCAAGGAAAAGCACGTCAACTGGTTGGTAGACAAAACCGGCGTCACCCATAGCCAGGCACGCGAGCTTATCGACTTGCTCGGCGTAGGCAGTCCACCATCGCTATTGCGCGAAGCTCTATTGCTGAAAAAGTAACGTCTTCCTCGCGATTTGGAAGCAGCTTGAACCAGACGATAGCCAGCATAGGCTCGGCACCGCTTCCGTTGGCAAACCGACGTTGAATCCAGTGGAGACGCGCTTTAAATAAAGGTACCTAAAGTCCTAGCTACTGGGAGGTAGCTATGATCGAAAGCGGTACAGACATCGCGCGGGCGGTGGTTGACGCCAGCTTCCTGCGACGGCAAGGCTCCATGGCCGGGAGAGCCGCCTTTCGCCGCGATATGGACCAGTCTCGGCGCGCAATCGCAGCATCACGCGAAATTCTAAAACGCCTTCGCCAGCGCAAGATAGACGAGGCGCACGGAGACGTTGAACAGCACCGCGTGTCCGCATTCGATGCCGACATTCTCCGCAAGGTCTTTCGGGATTTGGTCTTGGAAATGAAGGCGCCGGAATCTCAGTGGCGCGACCTCGCTCAAAGCCTGGTTCACGAATTTACCGCGTGCGAGCGCGTCGACGCTGCCTTGGTGGATTGGATCATCAGGAAGTAGGCGTGACCTGAGACCCTGAAGCTCCTCCAGTTTTTGGTAGAGTTCGTCCCGCTCAAGGAGACGGACGAATGAAGCGTTCACGGTTCACGGAAGAACAGGTCATCGCGATTTTGAAGGAGCAAGAGGCGG
>NZ_JAPYKP010000059.1:0-32469 GCF_037179725.1 Mesorhizobium sp. Cs1321R2N1
GCTGGCCGTGCCGTCGCCGCCGGCCGCGATCAGCAGGTCGAAGCCGTTTGCCGCGAGATCGAGCGCCAGCCGCTCGGCGTCGCCCTCGGCCTGCGTCTCGCGCAGTTCGAAATCGCCGAAGTGCTTTTTCAGCGCGGCGGCGACATCGGGCCAATGCCGTTTCAGCCGGCCGCCACCGGCAATCGGATTGAGCACCACCCCGACCTTCACTATGCATCCTCCCCCGGAAGGCGCCGGACATGCCGCGCCCGATCTTTTGCCGGCCGGCCCCGGTCCTTTTGCCGGCCCCGATCTTAGCCGGCATTGAAACCCGCGCCTGTCGGCAGGGCAAGGGGGCACCGTCGGTTCGTTCGCCGAAAGGCGGGGCAGGCTGTCTAAGGCGTTCGCGCCTGAATTTCCTTGGCTTCTGGCATCGGTCCCCGATAATCCCGCTATCCACAGGGCGCGGCCATTCCCCAAACCCCTTACCCGGCGTAAGTTCAACCCATCTCAGGCGGCTACCGATCATCAAGCCGAAAGGCGAAGTGAAAGGCGGATTTCCTGAGGCCCGTACGGCCCCAAGCGAGAGCAGGCTTGCCTGTTCGAGGGACGGAAGCCGAGACCTACGGGGCCGCGGAAAGCGTGCCAACGCCGACGGCGGACCGATGCTGCCATGAAGGACGGCAAAAACCTTCGATGGCACGCAGGGCAAAGCCCGCAAGGGCCAAGACCGGCGTGGTCTGGAACGGACGTCGCCCTCGGGCGGCTTCTGGCAGGACCGTCAAAATCAAGGCCGGCATGGCGCGACGACTTTATGGAAGTTGCTGCCGCGACCGTGTCCTGATCTGACAGGGAGGCGCTGGGAGAAATCCCGGCGCCGACTGTCTTTTGGCTCTCCCACACAATTGTTGCGGTGTTTCCGGTTGGGGCTGCAACCGGAAACAAAATCAGCTAACGTTCGACGTCAATTGAAGGGGGATACTTCATGACATTGATCCAGAAGCTTGCCGTCGCCTACGCCTTCCTGTTCTTCGCGGTCGTGGCCATCGGCTACATTCCGGCCTTCAACGATGCCGACGGCAATCTGTTCGGCCTGTTCTCGCTGCAATGGTATGACGACCTGCTGCATGCCTTTTCCGGCGTCTGGGCGCTGGCCGCCGCCTTCATCTCGCATCGCCAGGCGGTGTTCTATTTCAAGCTGTTCGGCTCGGTCTATCTGTTCGACGGCGTGCTCGGGCTGATCACCGGCTCCGGCTGCCTCGATGCCGGCATCTTCATCAACGGCTTCCGCTCCCTCAACGACATTGAATTCCCCACCCGCTTCTTCGCCAATCTGCCGCATATCGTCATCGGCGGCATCGCCGTCTATATCGGCTTCTGGCTGTCGAAGCGCATCTACGACCACTTCGCCACGGCCTGACCGGCCATGGCCCTGTTCCGCTTGATAAAGCGCATCATCAAGGCGATCCTCTGGCTGATCGTCATCGTTGTCCTGATCCCGATCGCTGGGCTCGCTTATGGCTTCCTGACGACGCCGTCGCTCGACAGGACACCGCTGCCCGGTATTGCCGACGGCGCGCCGCCCAAGGCGCTGGCCGACAAGGTGCGCGCCGAGATCCCCGGCTACCAGCGGCCGGAGGAATCGACCTTCCTCACCTATCCGGAATGGGCGATCGTCTACGCCGCGCGCGAATATGCCGGGTTCGTCGCCAAGGACCAGCCGAGCGGCTTTCCCTATTGGTCCTATGTCGGCCGCTTCTGGCAGGATTACGCGACGGTGATGCGCGCCAGTTCCGCCTATAAGTTCAACTATGCCAACCACCAGATGCTGGTCATCATCGGCACCAGCCACTCGATCGAGCATATCCTGCAATGGGCCTATGAAAACACGGTCGGCCGCATCACCGAGGCGGCATCGGGCAAGCGTACCGCCGCCGACATCTACCAGGCCAAGGTGGCGGCGGATTATGCAGGCTTTCTCGACCAGGTGCCGTGGTACCAGTTTCCTTATGCGCAAAAGCGCGCCGGGCTGTTCGCCGTGCAGCCGGCGCCTGGTGACAGTTCCATTCGCACCAGCGAACGCAAGCTCGCCTTCGGCCTCGCCGACACCATCAAGCAAGGCTATGCCGACCTTATCAAGAAGGCGCTTGCCGCGACTTCCGACCCGGCCTTCCTCGATGTCCATGTCTGGGCAAAGGGGCCGGTCGGCGAGGCCACCCGCGACGAGCCCGACACCTTGCTGGAACGGGACCTGGGCCCGGACGGCACCATCTTCGTCACCAAGCGCTATCAGGTCTTCACCGACATGATCCCGCGGCTGATCGACAAGGGTGTCTCCTTCGTCGAGATCGGTGGCAATGACGAGATCATGGTCACGGTGCTGTCAACCGATTCGATCGCCGTCCCCGAAGGCATGCGCATCCTGTTCAGCTATCCGCTCCCGGCGGATTCCTCGACGCGCCGCACCGGCATGGTCGTGGCCGTGCGCAAGCTGCATCTGGTGTTGCCGTCGCTGATGAAGGCCGGCGCCAGGCTCGAACACGTCTACGACTATTGAGGCGACAGTCCTGCCATGCGTCGACTGATCCGGATTGTCGGCTGGCTCGCGCTCACGCTGGTCGTGCTGGTCATGGTGGCGCTCGTCGGCTTTCGCGGCGCGGCGGCTTTTCGCGAGACCCTGTCGCCGCAGGAAGCGGCTCCGGCGGGAGCATTGTTCGCGACGGTCGACGGGCTGAAGATGCACTACCAGGTCTGGGGACCACCGGACGGGCCGCCGCTGCTTCTGTTCCACGGCACGGCTTCCTGGGCCGAGACCTACCGCGATATCGCGGCGCCCCTGGGTGAACAGGGCTTCCGCGTAATCGCCGTCGACATGCCGCCCTTCGGTTATTCGGAAAGACCGGCCGACCAGGACTATTCGCGCGCCGCTCACGCCAGGCGTGTCCTTGGCTTTGCCGACGCGCTCGGCCTTCGGCATTTCAGCGTCGGCGTCCACTCTTATGGTGGTGGCGGCGTGATCGAAGCCGCCTTCTCGGCTCCGAATCGCATCGATGCGCTGATCCTGCTCGACGTGGCGATTGGCCTCGGCCAGACCGAGGCTTCAGCCCCGCCGTTCGCGTCCCTCCTGAAAAGGGACTGGCCACGCCAGCTCCTGACTGCCTCGACCTTCACCAATCCGCTCATGACCGGGTTCGGCTTGCGCCGCTTCATCGAGAACGACGATCTCGTCACGGCGGAGCGCATCGCCATCTACACGCGCCCGCTGAACGTCAGGGGCACCACCAATGCCGTTGGTCATTGGCTGTTCAGCGGCCTCTACAATGACGAGCGGAAATCGCTTGCCGCCGACAAGGCGAATTATCGCGCCTTCACACCGCCGGTTCTCGTCATCTGGGGACGAGAGGATTCGACCACGCCGCTGGCCCAGGGCGAAGAGATCGTCTCGCTGTTTCCACACGCCGAACTGACCGTCCTCGATGGCGTCAACCACATCCCGCAGGTCGAGCGCCCGCACGACGTGGTGCGGCTGATCGCTAATTTCCTCAAACGGACCTTGCCGGGCACCGGGTAGGCACGCGCCGCCATGCACATTCCACGGCCGAAGCCAAAATCCCGCCTTGTTCGCGCGCAATGGAGAATGCATGTCGCCTGGAACGCGACATGCGCCTGACTGGGCTGCCGGGGGGCATCTCGAAGGGACGAGACTGTGATCAAGACCGCCCTTGTCGCCATGACCATCGTCGGCTGCGACTGCGACGCCAAGCTGTGCGAATATATCGGCGAGACGCCGGCCAAGTGGTCGACCATCGCCGATTGCGAAGCCGCGATGAAAAGCCAGATCCTGCACGAGCGCAATTTCAACTATCCGCTGGTGTCCGGCATCTGTCGCGCGAAAGGTTCGGCGTCCTCTTCGCACCTGGCCGCGATCGCGTCGGGCCCGGAACTGAAGCCCGCCAGCCGGATCGTCAGAACGGAAAGCCCGCTGCCGCCGGAGCTCAGCCATCGGCCGAGCGTCCCGGTCGGATCGCCCACGACGGCCCTGGACGCGGCCGCTGCGCGCCCCGTCGCCTATGAACAGGTGGTCGATGGCGGCACCGGCGTGCTCTATCGCACGAAGAATGGCTACGCCGTGGTCAAGACCGATCTCGGCCGCGCCGTCTCGGCAACCGCCGACGCGGCAAAGCGCTCCGTGAACTGGCTGGCCGGCCTGGTGCCGGGCAAGCTATAGGCCTCGCCTACATCTTCAGCTTCAGGCTCTGCCAGAACTTGTCGATCAGCGGCTTCTCGGTCGCCGCGTCCTCGCCCGCGACGCGCGTGATGAACAGCAGTCCCTGGTCGGCGAGACCGTAGCCGACGATCTCGAAATAAGCGGTGTCGGTGCGGGTCTTCACCTCGGCGGTGATGCCGGTCAATTCCTTGCCGTCCGCGAGCTTGCGCGTCGTCGGCTGCTGCGTCAGCTTGGCACCCGCCTTGACCGATTCCTTCTTCATCTCCTGCAGCATCAGCTGGTTCAGCGACACCGGGTTCATCTTGCCGTATTCCTGCACCACGACGATCGTGCCCAGCGCCGAGGCCATCAGATATTGCGTGATGTTCTCGCCGAGATCGGTCTTGGTCACCGAAATGCCGCTCGGATGGTTGAAGGAGAAACTGTCGCCGGAAAAGGTCGCGAAATCGTTCTTGTCGAGCTTCACTTCGACCTGTTTGCCGTCCGGCAACGTCACATGGGCGCTCTCGCCGGCATCGATATCAACCGCCTTGCCGTCGATCGTCAGCCTGAAGGCTTTCAGGTCTTCAGCGCCGGCCGGTCCGGGGCAAAGTGCGACGAAGGCGAGCACCGCCGCCGCTGATCCCATCCGCATGGAATTCTCCTCTGACTGCTAAGCCGTCCCGCTCAGCGCCTTGATGGCACGGTAGAAGGTCGAGGAAAACAGTTCCGTCGGGTCATAGTGGCGCTTTGCCGCCAGGAAAGCCGGCAGCTCGGGATAGGACGCCAGCAGCTCCTTGGCCGTATAGTGCAACTGGTAGGGCAGGAAGAACCGCCCGCCATGCTTGATCGTTACGTCGATGAGGGCCCGCGTCAGCGCGCGCATCCTGGTATTGCCATCGGCATCGGCGGGCTGGTTGATATAGAGCACCAGCGAATAGGCCGGCTCCGGCGCATAGGTCAGCGCCACGTCCTCCTTGTGGACGATGCGCACCGAGGCGTTGAGCACCGGCAGATCCTGGTTGCGCAGGATCTCGCGCGCTTCCGCGATGAATTCGACATAGGCGGCGCGAGGAATAAAATATTCGTGCAGTATGTCGGTCTCGCCCATGAGGTCGTTGAACAGATACGGGACCGAATCGTGCATCGGGTTGTTGCGGGTGACGAGACAGGCCTCGCCCTCGGCAAGCGCGGAGGTACGCGGCACCGTGCAGCTCTCGAATTTCGGCTCCAGCGTCTTTTCGGTGAACCATTTCAGTTCCTGGAACGCACTGCCCCATTTGGCCATGTTCATGATCACCCGCTTCAGGCCGACGCCATCGGGTTCGCCGAGCGCCGGCTGGTCGGCCGGCGGCTGCTCCGCCACCTTATCGTAGCGGTAGACGATCATATCCTCGAGGAAATTGCCCGGCGCCGTCGACAGATGGCCGTAGAACAGGCCGATATCCTTGTTCGGCTCCAGCACCTCGGCAAAGAATTTCGGGAAATCGTCGGATTTGATGATCTCGCGCGAGGTGCGGTAGACGACATTGTCGACAATATCGAGCGTTGCCTCCAGCACCACGCCGAACAGGCCGTAGCCGCCGACGACATGGCGGAACAGCTCGCTGTTGTCGGCTGGCGAGCAGGTGGTCACCGCACCGTCGGCCAGCATCACCCGCATCGAGCGGATCGAGCCGGCCACAGAGCCCGCCTGGTGGTCCATGCCATGCGCGTTCACCGACAGCGAGCCGCCGACCGAAAAGATGTCGGTCGACTGCATCGCCTTCACGGCGAAGCGCGGATGCAGCATGTTCTGGATGTCGTGCCAGCACGCGCCCGGCTGCAAGGTCATTGTCTTGGCCACGGCGTCCACCGTGACCTTGTTGAACTTTCTGAGGTCGAGAACCAACGCATTGTCGTCGAAAGCATGCCCGCCCATCGAATGGCGGATCGCCGCCAGCGACACTTTCAGCCCGGTGGCGCGCGCGAAGGCCAGCGCCCTGGCGATGTGCTCTTCCTCGCTGACCTCGACCACGCCATAGACCGGCGTCCTCGACAGGCCGCTGGCGTCGTTAATGTCGCCGCCTTTTGCCAGCCAGGGCAGCGACGGTTCGAAGGCCGGCGGGCTGGCGATCGGCTTCAGCGGCAGCGCGATGCCGTCGATATCGGCGATGCGTCCGGTGTTCTTCGGCCCTGACGGGCCTCGCGCCAGCCGCGCCACGGTGGTACCACCCCACAGCACCGCGCCGCCGAAAACAGCCGCCCCCAGCAGCAGCCGCCGCGACAGGCGAAATCCCTTTTGTTCCTCGGCCATGCAGATTCCCCGTCAGCCAAGGAATAGCGCGGCCTTTTGGCAAAAACCATAGCGGCGCTGCCGGAACGGCGCTTCACCACCGTCGTCGAGTGCCCAAGGTAATGAAAATGGCCGGTCCCCGAAGGAACCGGCCAGATTGGAGCAGGGTCTCAAAAGTCCGGTCAGGAGTCGCTATGAAGCCTTCTTGATCGACGTCACCATGCCGGTCTTGTCGTCGACGGTCACCGCCACCTTGGCGCCGACCTTCAGTTTCCCGACCGACGCATCGGGCGACAGCTGGTAGATCTTGCCGTCGTCGAGGGTGACCGACTTGGTTGTCGGATCGACCGCCTGGATGGTGCCCTGAACGGTCGCGGCATAGGCCGAGCCGAGGAAGGCGAGCAGAGCGGCGGTGGTTGCGAGGGTCTTCTTCATGGATAGCACTCCGTGCTGTTTCGGTTTTCCGGCACCGCTTGGGAGAGAGCAGCACCGAACGGCCCGAGACTGGGCGGAAAGCGCACTGTCCGCAAATCACGTTGGGTGTATTTTCGCAAAGGAATCATCGGCTTAATTCCGACACAATAGCGTCCACGCCCTCCGGCGCCGATAGCTTTCCCGCGCTGATGGAAGGCTCTTCTCCGCACGAAAAGAGTCGTTTGACGGATTGTGGCAGGCGCGGGGGCGATCACGCCACCGCCGCAATCCCTGCCCGGCGCATCACGAAACAGGACTTCGATTTTTCGTCGGTACACCTTTTATGTCGTGCGCCGGCCCGGGCCTGCCACCCGGCCGAGACGAATTTCGCGCCCAGGTTGCAAACTCGAAGCGAATGCGGGATGGTGTCGCGTTGTCGTAGAGGGGGACTTCCATGAAAATCGCCGTCCGGACCACCCTATCCCTGATGCTGGCGATCTTGCCGGGCCTGGCTGGCGCGCAAAGCGCCGATCCGGGTGACAGCACGATCATGTTTGCTCTTGATGATCCCGACATGGCGGCGGCGACCGCGCGGGCGCTCGCCGGCCTGGATGAATTCCTGGCCTTGTCCGAAACCCCTCCGTCCGGCACGGACAGGTTCAAGCTGAAGGTCAAGGTGCGGGACGGCGACGTCTCCGAGCATTTCTGGGTCATTCCCTTCCATCGCACGGAAACAGGATTCGTCGGCATATTGGCGAACGAACCGGAGCAAGTGCGCAACGTCGTGCTCGGCCAGAATATCGAATTCACGCGCGACGATATTTCCGACTGGGGATACACCAGGGACGGCCACCAGGTCGGCAGCTTCACCGTCTGTGTGATGTTCAAGAAAATGTCCAAGGAAGAGGCGGACTATATGCGCGGCAAATACGGCTTCGACTGCTGAGCCTGCTTCGGCCCATCAAATCGCACCGTCCCTCACGCCGATCTTCCTCACCAAGGCCGCCGTCGCCAGCATGGCGCCCATATCCGAGATCATCGGCGCGACATGGGTCTGGTAGTCCAGCGGCACCGAAATATCAGGCAGTTCGAAGAAGTTCTTCGTTTGCGGTAACAGCAGGAAACCGTCTGCGCCGTTCAGCGCAACGCGGGCCGGATCGTCCGGCCAGGTTTCGCCCAGCCATTTCAGTGCCTGCGCCAGGCGACCGGTCACCAGTGGCCGCGCCGCTTCGATGTTGTCGGTGCGGAATTCATAGGCGGCGTCGAGTTCGGGCACACCGGACGACAAGTCCTGCATCTTGCTGGCGAACATGCCGCGGAAGAAGCCAACGACCGCATTGGTCCGGCGCGTCGCCACCAATACCCCCGGGAACGGCTCGATCGCTTCGAAAGCGACGATGACACCCTTGAAGACTGTCGATGAATCCTTGCCCGACCCTACTCGCAGTTCTGCTTCGTAAAGCTCGAACGGAAACTCTTCGTAGCGGCCCGAAACGACATCGTCGAACGACTGCTTGTTGAAGGCACCGACCGCCTCGCGTGGCAGCCGGTCGAAAGAGTTCGGCTTCCCTCCATGCTGATAACGCATATCGACAATGGAGCCGAAGATGATTGGCAGCAGCGTCTCGCGGAACGATTGCTGCAGCCGCGTCGCCGGTTTCATGGCCTGGAAGTAGAGCACGCTCGAAGCCACCAAGCCGATGCCATAGAGAAACACATGCGGCGTCGAGAACCATTGCTCGTTGGGATCGGCGACCTTGTTGAACAGCCAGGCAATGAGCGCGACGAAGACGACCACCAGGCCAACGAACAACGGCACGCGCCACTTGACCCTGCGTGCTACCGAGGCCCTTGTCGCTTCGTAGGTCTCGATGTCCTTCTTGATGGCCGCGATGTCGGCCGCGCCCGGCATGAAATTTTCCATTGCCATCCCCCGCTGCCGAAGCTCGCTTTGCGCCATTATGATAGCTGCTTTTGCAGGAATGACGCCAGCCAGATAGAGCGGTGATCCCTTATCCCCTTTTGTGAGAAGGGAAGATTGCGCCCAGCCGCCCTTCGACCTTTCCCCTTATCGAACTCTCCAATTCCTCCACCGACACCAGCCGCTCATGGTCGCCCACGCGTAGCCGCATGAATGGATGCAGCCGGTAGGCGGCGATCCTGCCGCGCGTATCGGCGTCAGCACTCACATCGACGACGAAAATCCCGCCGATCCGCCCCGGCCATGGCTGGCGGGCAAAAGCGGTGCCGAGGAAATCACCGAGCCCATAGGCGATGATCGCGTCGCCGATCCGCTCCACCGGCTGCACGACATGGGCATGATGGCCGGCGATCAGCCCCACGCCCTGCCCGGCCAGCCGCCGCGCCAGCGCCCGTGTTCCGGCGCGCGGAAAATGGCGGAATTCCCAATCCCAATGCGGCACGGCACAAAGCAGATCGACCCCTGCGCTCGCTTCACCAGGCCAGCGCGCCGGATCGCCTTCCATCAAGACGCGGCCGGCAAACAAGCTCTCATCGGCGTTGCGCCAGAGCGTGAAAGCGGCGAAGCCGAGAGCGAGCGGCCCGGCCGCGAAACGTTCGATCGGACCATTGGCGACCAGACCGATGGTGCGGATATCGAGCTGCTTCAGCGCCGCCACCGTCGCGTCGAAACCGGCGACGCCCTGGTCGAACACATGATTGTTGGCCAGCGACAGCACCAGTTTTTCGCGCCCGATCCCGACCGCTGCCAGCGCCTCGGCCAGAAAGCGTTCGCTCATCGCGTGATGCGTACCGAGCTTGGTTCCCAGTACCGCGCTCGGCCTGTCGACAACAGGACTTTCACAATTGCCGATGATCAGGTCCGCGGTGCCCAGCAGCGCCTTGATCGCCGGATCGCAGTCGGGCGCGCTCCGATTGGCGACCGCCGAGATATCGCCGATGAAGGCCAGCCGCACCGTCTGTCTCGGTGGCCGGTCCATCAGCGTCCCCGATGCCGGCGCAAACCCGGTGGCGTCACCGACGAGCGACGGTTTCAGGAAATGCGGCAGCCAGGACAGTTTGTAGGAGAGCGGATAGTTCGACACGCAATGCCCAATCGTTTGCCTTGTCTAGACTGTCCAGCGGGCTGGTTGAAGCCGTCGGCAATCAACGATGTGGACAGCGTGTCGGCACCGACAGGCGCGACATCGTAAATCCGTGTATGGTCGCTGGCGACAAATGGGAGGGAAAAATGACGCGAATAGCAAGCCTGCTGGGATCGGCTTTCATTCTGCTCGTGCCACTGTCGTCCGCATCGGCCGCCATGCCGGAAGCGGCAACCGCTTTGTTCGAGGCAAAAACCGTGGCCGCGCGCGACGCCGCGCTGTCTACCCTGGAAGCGGCCGCGCCGAAAGATCCGGCGTCCGCCTATGCCGCCGGCGCCGGCGAATTCTTCACGGCGCTGGAATTGCTGGCCAGCGGCCTGCACCGCCATGGTTTCGAGAGCCCGCAATCCTTCATGCTGCCGCTGATGCAGCTGCCCGTGCCGCCCAATCCCAAACCCGAGCCGCTGACCTACGAAGAGTTCCGCGCCATACTGGTCGCGTTCCGCGACCGGCTGGGAAAATCCGCCGCGACGCTGGGTTCGGTGCCGGCCGATGCCGATATCGGCATGGTCATCGACCTCACCCATGTCGGTATCGACCTCAACGAGGACGGCACCATCGCGCCGGATGAAAGCATGGCGGCGATTATGGCCGCGCTGTCGCACGGCGGCATGGCGCCGGACGGCGCCGCACCGGCGCTCACTTTCCGCTTCGATCGCGCCGACGGCTATTGGCTGCAGGGCTATGCCGAGTTCCTGATGGCGCAGGCCGATTTCTGGCTGGCGCATGATTTCAGGGGCACGTTCGACGGCTCGTTCCACATGCTTTTTCCGCGCGCCAAGCTGCCGTTGCAGGACATCCTCGTGCCGCCGCCAAGCGAGATGGGCTCGAGCATCTTCTCCTCGGAATGGCGCATCGCCGATTTCATCTCGATGGTGCACATGATCAACTGGCCGGTGATCGAGCCGGAGCGTCGCAAGGCGGCGCGCCAGGAGCTGCTCGAAATGATCCGGCTGTCGCGCGAGGACTGGAAGGCGATCCGCGCCGAGACCGACAATGACCGCGAATGGCTGCCCGGCCCGCAGCAGAAGGGCGAAAACCCGCTCACCGGCCTCGAAGTCGGCGAGGAGCAGGTCCAGGCCTGGCTCGCCGCCTTGACCATGGCCGAGGACCTGCTCGAAGGCCGCGCGCTGCTGCCGCATTTCCGCATCACCGGCAAGGGCATCAACATGAAGCGCTTCTTCGACGAGCCAAAATCCTTCGACCTCGTTCTGTCGATCACCGGCCCCGGCATCGCCCCTTACCTCGAAACCGGCAAGATCCTGACCAGCAAGGATTTCGACCAGATCCAGCGCCAGTTCGGCGGCGGCGGGTTCTTGACGTTCGCGCTGTGGTTCAACTGAGCGCGCAATGAGGCGATGGAGGTGCCTCAGCGCGCGAACCCGTGCAGCCGGGTCAGCAGCCACTGCAGTGGATTGCCGACAAAGGCCCGCGTGACGAAGGTGTCGTGCGCAGCGTCCGATGCAAGCAGGGCGACAGTGCCGGCTTCGAGGCGGCGCGGCGGATCGGAACTGGCGTCTATACCGTGGCCCGCCAGCAACCGCCTGATCTCGGCATTGCCGGAGGCCGATGATTTGCCATAGGCGCTGACGAAGAAACTCTTCCTGTGATGCGCGATCCAGTCGGCGAAGATGCCGGCCTCGTCGAACACGGCGTCGAGCAGGATGACCCCGAGCAGGCGTCCGCCGATGTCGCCATTCCCGAGCACGGAAGCGGCCGGATTGTAGCCGCCGCTATAGGCGACCATCACCACCGGCATGACCTCGAATTTTGCCGCCTTGGCGCCGGTCAGCTTGGCCAGGCCTTGCGCCGCCTCGGCCATGAACTTGGCAAAATAGCCTGGTGTCCAGAAATTGCCGGCGCTGGAATCCTGCGCGTCGCGGGCAAATTGCGGCGCCACCAGCACGGCGTTGAGGCCTGAAGCCTCGACCTGCGCGACGACCCGCTGGCGCCCGACCACGTCGCGCTGCAAGGTCGCGCCATTGCCGTGGAAGAACACCACGATGACAGCAGGCCTGGCGGGATCGAACCCTTTGGAAATCGCGAGCAGTGTCGAGCGATCGGAATAGGTCTCGTCTTCCCAATAGATTCCCCCGCGCGGCGAGGTGTGACCGTGGCGGCCGTTCGCATCGACGTCGAGAAACGGCCCGGAGCCGTCGGGCAGCTTGCCCCGGTACGGAAACGGTGACGCCTTGAACGGCACGATGGTCGAGATCGCCTTGTGCAAGCGCGCCCCCTGGCTTGCCGCCGGAAACGCCACCGTGGCCAGCAGTCCGGCGACGATGGCGCGCCGGTCCGGCATCAGGCGGGCACCACCCGGAGAGCGGGCGCCTTCGATGGCAGGAGCACGGCAAAGAACGCCGGGATGGCAACGACATAGGCCATCGCTGCCCATTGCAGCACGGCGCTGAGCCCGAAGCTGGTGGTGACGATGGGCACGGCGGCCGAGCCGATGACCGAGAAACAGCCATTGATGCCCCAGGCCCAGACGAACAGATGCTCCTTGCCCAGCCGCGCCAGCCAGGTCATCGCGGTGGCCATCGGCATGCCCATCAGGAAGGTCGGCGGCGACACCAGCAGGAAGCAGAGCAGCAGCCGCACGGCATAGGGATAGGCGCCGATCCGGTCGAGCACGGGCGACAGATAGAACCCGTAGACCAGCAGCAGCGCACAGATGGCCAGCAGCACAACCGGCAGCAGCGTCCTGGCGCGGTCGAAGATGCGCTCGGCGAACAGGCTGCCGAGGCCGGAGAACACCAGCATCGAGGAGATCAGCACCGAGGCCGAAACGGTCGGGTTGGCCAGCGCCACGGTAAAGCGGCTGATCAGCCCGACCTCGACCATGATGTAGCCGAGACCGAGACAGGCGAAATACAGGATGGTGCCGAGCTTGCCGCGCGAGCGCGAGAACACGACGCGCCAGCCGAAGATAACCGGCAGCAGCACCAGCGACGCCGCCGCGATGCAGGCAATGCCGAGCGTCGCCCAGATCAGGAGATAGCCCCAGTCGTCCTGGAACAGGTCGAGCCGGTCGAGCGTGCGCGGCAGGTCGGCGACCTTCACATAGGCGGCGAAATAGGGTTGGTCGTTGCTCAGCGCACGCGCGTCGAAGACATAATCGTTGGCGAGCTTTTCCCAGCCGCCGGTCAAAAGCGCGTGCCAGGCCATGCGCTGCAACGCGGTCGCAGGCAGCACCTGCGGACCGGCATCGGCACGGGCATCCGCACAAGCATCGAGTGTCGGGTCGGCAGGCGCCGTCGGGTCGCAGTCAGGATTTGCAGGCGCGGTGGGGTCGGCAGGCGCTGACGCATCGGCGGGCTGGGTCAGCGTCGCGTCCTGTCCGCTGCCGAAGATCGAGGCGCGGTAATCATCGAGTACCTTTTGCGCCCCCGAGCCGTCATAAACTATTCCTGGATAGTAGACCTCCTCCCAGGACATCGATTTGGTGTAGTCGCGCAGCGTCTTGATTTCGGCCTCGGTGAAGCCGCCGCGCTTGAATAGCACGGTCGTGGTGGAGAGATAGCTCGACACGGCGAAGATATCGTTGGCGGCACCTTGGCGGTCGAAGGTTCTGGCCGCTTCGGCGACGGTCGAATAAAGCTTGAGCACCGATTTCGGCGGCTCTTCCTTGTTCCACAAGGTGATCGACAGCACGCCGCCATCGGCAAGCGCGTGCATGTAGCTCAGCATCGCCTCACGCGTGTAGGCATATTTCTCCGAAATGGCGAAGCCGCCGGGATTGGACAGGCCGACGCTGTCGGCAAGGCTGAGGTCGATGACGTCGTAGCGCTCCGCCGTATTGGCGAGGAACAGGCGCCCGTCATAGTCGATCACCTTGATCCGCGGCTCGGCCAGAATATTGCCGGTCACGTCCCTGAGCACGGAATCGCGAAACGCCCGCAACGTCATCGGGTTGCTTTCGGCGACGGTCACCGATGTCGAACCGGCACTGAGCGCTGCCTGCGTGGAGATGCCGCCGCCGAACTGCACGACGAATGTCTTGGGTTTCTCCTTGATGACATAGGGATAGTGCATCGGCAGATAGCGGAAATAGACCTGCTCGGCCGGCGCCAGGTTGCGCATGATGCCTTCCGGCCCGTCGCCGTCGCGATACATGCCGACATAGGTGTTGGCCGGAACCTCGGGCATGCCGAAAGCGGCGTTGTCGCTAAGGCCCGGCGCGAAATGCATGTAGGAGCTGGCATAGACCTGCAAATCGCCGAACGGCGAGACGCTGCGGTAGATGCGCTTGCCGTCAGGGAAGTTACGGGCATAGGCGACGCCCTTGTATTGCGAGACGGCGATGTCGGGTATGCCTGTGAGCCCAGGCAGCATGAGGTAGCCGGCGATCGACAGCGCCGCGACCACGGCACCAGCGACAACACTCTTCCAGGCGCCGAACGCGGCGAACCACAAGAGCGAGCCGGCGGCCCACAAAAGCAGCGGCACGACGATGATGGTTTCAGGCGCGAACAGATACAGCGACACCAGCACGACGAGGCCGGCAAGCCCCGAGCCGGTCAGGTCGGCGAAATAGACGCGGCCGAAGGCGGTTCGGCTTTTCAGGAAGACGATGCCGAGGAAGAAGGCGCCGGCCAGGAACGGCAGGAGATAGAGCAGGAAATTGGCGAGCAGCCGCCATTTCTGCTGGGGATCGGAAACCAGGAAGATGGCGTTGAACGGCACCGTCTGGGCGACAAGGTTGGAGCCGACGGCGAGCGGGCCGATCAGCAGCAGGGCCACTGTCGCCGCGCCTTGCCAGTGGCGGTCGAACCAGCCCTTGCCGGCGAAGATGACGACGCTGGACAAGGAGAAACCAAGCATGGCGAGGCTGACCACCAGCGAGCCGAAATGCGACCAGCTGCCCACGGCGAACACCCGCATGACGGCGATCTGCAGGGCGATGATGGCTCCGGCGATCAGCCCGACCGCGAGATAGTGCGCAAGCCGTGGCGCCTCCAGCGGGGCGATGCCTGGTCGAGAGATCGATACGACGGCTGCCATGCAGGCCCCTTGGTGCCAAATTCAGCAAGGCCGGTGCCGCCGCGCGGCAACTCAGCCGTTATGCGTACCGACGATCTGGTTGCCTTCCAGCTTGGTGAAGGGCACGAAGGGCACCACCTTGCCGTTGTAGATGTCCGAGCGGACGATGTTGAACGTGCCGTCGGCAAGCTGTTGCTTGATCACCTTGAGCACATGCTGGGCGCCCGGCGGACCGACCGGAATGACCATCGCGCCGTTGGGCTTGAGCTGCTGCAGGAGAGACGGCGGGATGTGGTCGATGCCACAGGTGACGATGATCTTGTCGAACGGGCCGACGCTCTCCCAGCCATAATAGCCATCGGCATTGCGGCTGGTGACCGAGCCGAACTCGCTGTAGCCGCGCTCGATCAGCCCGTCATAGGTGCGGCGGGTGCGCTGCGCCAGAGGATTGATGATCTCGATCGTGTGCACCTTGTCGGTGAGGTTGGCGAGGTAGGCCGACTGGTAGCCCGAGCCGGTGCCGATCTCGAGCACGGCTTCGCCGAACTGCACGTCGATGGACGTCGTCATGCGCCCGACCAGATGCGGGCCTGAAATCGTCACGCCATAACCGATGTCGAGGAAGGCATGATCATAGGCGCGGCCTATATTCTGCGGCAGCACGAACTCCTCGCGCGGCGTCAGCAGGAAAGCGCGCTTGTTGCGGTCGTCCAGCACGTCCTTGTTGTAGACCATGATCTGGAAGCGATCGAACCGCTCCGCCAGCAACTTCGGATCCTCGCCGCGATTGGCCACCATCCAGTCGATGAATGATTTCTTGTCCTTGAACGGCACCTCCGCATTGCGGTCATAGGCAACCGGCACGGCGGCCTTGACGGCGGCCGGAAGAATGGAAAACGCCGCAGCTCCCGCCGACAGCGCCAAGAAGTCTCGACGCTTCATGGAAAAGCCTCCAAAAGTGGCCTTTGCCACCTAAAACCAAGCACTTGGACGGATTGCACTGCCTCCCAAAACGAGTCAATCGGCCGCCGGGAGGCGATCCTTCAGGCCGCAGAATTGTGGCAGGACGGCAACAGTATTTGCAGGCAGCCGATGGCGTAGTAGCGGCGCGGCCGACGCATGTCGGCGTGCCTCATTGCCGCGGGAATCGCCCCGAACCACCTTTTGCGAAGATTAGCGAAGGCTGTTTTGCTTGACTCAGCAGACAAAAACAGGCAGCAAAACAGCCTTGGAAGGGCTGCAATACCGCGTGCATGGTCGTGGACGAGCCTTTTTTCGGCACAAAGTCCACGTCTCTCCATTGGTTTTGAGAGGGATTGGTTAACCAACTTTGTCCATATTTTGAAGCAATCGGCAACTAGCGACAGGCGCGGCAAACGCGTCGGGGACCACCTGGGATCACTCACAGAATGGTCGTCGCGGCTATCACAGCCGCGGACGTGGGAGCCGCTTGGAGCAAGATTGGTTGCATGGCGTTCTTGAGTCGTAAAATTGTCGGGGACAGGCGTTGGAGCGGCGAGACCGCTTTCGAAGCGCCACGTGCCTCATCCTTCACCCCTGAACGCGTTGTCCGCTGGGTCGCGGTGCCGGGCGTCAGCGCTGCCGTCGGCCTATGGCTGATCGGCACCATGGCCGGCCTCAGCTCCGTCGGCGCCTCGCTCTCGACGGCGTCGATCGGCCTGCCACAGACGCTGTCCATGCCGGGCACGCTCGCTCTCGCCGATCCGTTGAAACAGCGTTTCCTCAGCTCTTCGGCGCCCTTCGTGACAGCCAATGCCCATGGCGGCGCGCAAGCGCTGCACGACCACGCCGTACAGTGCGGCGCCAGCTGCTTCAAGCTGGCGGCGATAACCTCCAAGGCGGAGAAATCCGGGCGCCTGGTGGCGCAGGCCAAGCCAACGCCGGCGAAATCGAAATCGCAGCAGCGCTTCGAACTGATGGAAGCGTCGCTGTCGCCGACGAAGCTCGCTGCTGTCTTCGCCGGCGCGGGAAAGCCGGCGGCCACGGCCAGCACCCGTCCCATGATTTCCAGCGCCGCCCCGCAGATCACCGAGGCGTCCCTCGTGCCGTCCCTACAGGTCATGGCCAGCCTGTCCAACGACATGCCGGCTCCGGCGGCGGAACGCTTCGCCCGCACCGATACGGGTTCGGTCGTGCAGACCGCGCCGGCGCCGATGGGCGTTGCCCAATCGGAAACGCCCGACAACGCGCAGCTGGCGCTTGCCCTGGTCGAGTCGATGCCTGTCGAGGACGAAGCCTTCGCCTCGCCGCTGCCGATGACCGAATCCTCGCCCGACGTCGCGGTTGCGCGCGTCGAGACACAGCAGCAACAGCCCGGCGACGCCGCCTCGCTGCCGGATGCGCTCACCGATGACGTGCCGCTGCCGACCCGCCGCCCGCAATATGACGCGCCGCAGCAGCCCAGGGTGGTGGAAGAGGACACGCCGGCCGCACAGCCCAAGACTTTGGAGCAGAAGCCGCCGCCCCAGCCGAAGCCCGTCCAGCAAGCCAGGCAGCCGGCCCGGCGAGGCCGTACCCGCGATGGTGGCGACGTGCTGGCCTATGCCAAGCCGGACACGCCTTCGGGCGGCCTCGGCCAGGCGTTCAAGAACCTGTTCGGCGGCCCGCGCGGCGGGAGTGGCGCAGGCAACGGCGTCGCCGTCTACGACATCAGCGCCGGCACCGTCTACATGCCTGACGGCTCGAGGCTCGAGGCGCATTCGGGCAAAGGCGCCATGGCGGACCAGCCGCGCTATGCCGACCAGAAGAACCGCGGACCGACACCGCCCAACACCTACAATCTGTCGCTGCGCGAGTCGCGCTTTCACGGTGTGGAGGCCTTGCGCCTAACACCGGTCGATGGCCGCAACAAATACAATCGCGACGGCCTGCTGGCCCATACCTACCTGCTTCGGGGCCGCTACGCCCAGTCGAGCGGTTGCGTCGCCTTCAAGGACTATGCGCGCTTCCTCGCCGCCTTCAAGAAGGGCAAGGTCACCCGGCTCGTCGTGGTGCCGCGCCTGAATGGATCGCCGACGCGCGTGGCGTCAAACGGAAGCGGCGCCTGACCCCTGCGAGCAGGAAGCGCGCCATACCTGCCACTCCTGACAGCCTGCTGTCAGGAGCCGCAGCCGGCGGCACGCCTGCCTTCATCGTGCTCTTTCCATTTTCGCCAAGACCTCCCATATTCGGGACATGGCCAAATCCCCCGATAAAAAAACGCCGCCGACGGCGAATGAAGACCGCGCCGCGCCGAAGCGGCGCAGCCCGCTGACCGATTTCCTCGACGCCTCGGAGCCGCTGCACAAGAGCGGCTTCGCCGAGATGCCGCAGGCAGAACTGTCGGGCACGCCGCTGACCGGTTCGATCGCGGATTGGGCCGAGCAGATCGAGCAGGAGGCTGAACGGGAAGGACGCACCACGGGCAAAGGCGGCGGCGCCAAGTCGCCGAAGAAGATACCCGAGCGCTCCGCCGCGCCGGGCCGCACCGCGCGCGGCACCTCGATGGGCGGCGCCGCGTCGGCCCGCGAACGCACGGCAGCCGGCCTTAATCCGGTCGCCGGCCTCGACATCTCGCTGGAAGAAGCCGAGACGATGTCGTCCAGTGGCGTCACCGCTACGGTGGCCGCGCTCTCGGCGCTGATCGAATCCGGCAATCCGCTGCACAAGGACGGGGTGCTGTGGACACCGCACCGCCCTGCCCGGCCGGAGAAATCCGAAGGCGGCATCGCCATCAAGATGGTGTCGGACTTCGAACCGGCGGGCGACCAGCCGACCGCCATCAAGGATTTGGTCGAGGGCGTCGACAACAACGACCGCACCCAGGTGCTGCTCGGCGTCACCGGCTCCGGAAAAACCTTCACCATGGCCAAGGTGATCGAGGAGACGCAGCGGCCCGCTTTGATCCTGGCGCCCAACAAGACGCTGGCGGCGCAGCTCTATTCGGAGTTCAAGAAATTCTTCCCCGACAACGCGGTCGAGTATTTCGTCTCCTATTACGACTACTACCAGCCGGAAGCCTACGTTCCGCGCACCGACACCTTCATCGAGAAGGAATCCTCGATCAACGAGCAGATCGACCGCATGCGCCATTCGGCGACGCGCTCGCTGCTCGAGCGCGACGACGTCATCATCGTCGCCTCGGTGTCCTGCATCTACGGTATCGGCTCGGTCGAGACCTACACGGCGATGACCTTCCAGATGCAGATCGGCGACCGGCTCGATCAGCGCGCCCTGCTCGCCGACCTCGTCGCGCAGCAGTACAAGCGCCAGGACATCAATTTCGTGCGCGGCTCATTCCGCGTGCGTGGCGACACGATCGAAATCTTCCCGGCCCACCTGGAAGACCGCGCCTGGCGCATTTCGATGTTCGGCGACGAGATCGAGGCGATCACCGAGTTCGACCCGCTGACCGGCCAGAAGACGGGCGAGTTGAAGAGCGTCAAGATCTACGCCAACTCACACTATGTGACGCCGCGCCCAACGCTGAACCAGGCGATCAAGTCGATCAAGGAAGAGCTCAAGCACCGCTTGGTCGAGCTCGAGCGCGCCGGCCGGCTACTGGAGGCACAGCGGCTGGAACAACGCTGCCGCTTCGACCTCGAAATGCTGGAAGCCACCGGCTCCTGCGCCGGCATCGAGAACTATTCGCGCTACCTCACCGGCCGCCAGCCGGGTGACCCGCCGCCGACGCTGTTCGAGTACATTCCCGACAACGCGCTGGTTTTCATCGACGAAAGCCACGTCACCGTGCCGCAGATCGGCGGCATGTATCGCGGCGACTTCCGGCGAAAGGCGACGCTGGCCGAATATGGTTTCCGCCTGCCCTCCTGCATGGACAACCGGCCGCTTCGCTTCGAGGAATGGGACGCCATGCGGCCGCTCTCGGTTGCCGTGTCGGCGACGCCCGGCGGCTGGGAGATGGAACAGGCCGGCGGCGTCTTCGCCGAGCAGGTCATCCGCCCGACCGGGCTGATCGATCCGCCGGTCGAGGTGCGCCCGGCCAAGAGCCAGGTCGACGACGTCGTCGGCGAAATCCGCGAGACAACCGCCGCCGGCTACCGCACGCTGGTCACCGTGCTGACCAAGCGCATGGCCGAGGATCTGACCGAGTATCTGCACGAGCAGGGCGTGCGCGTTCGCTACATGCACTCCGACATCGACACGCTGGAACGCATCGAGATCCTGCGCGATTTGCGGCTTGGCGCCTTCGACGTGCTGGTCGGCATCAACCTGCTGCGCGAAGGCCTCGACATTCCCGAATGCGGCTTCGTCGCCATTCTCGATGCCGACAAGGAAGGTTTTTTGCGTTCGGAAACCTCGCTGATCCAGACCATCGGCCGCGCCGCCCGCAACGTCGACGGCAAGGTCATCCTCTACGCCGACCAGGTCACCGGCTCGATGGAACGGGCGATGGCCGAGACCAATCGCCGCCGCGAAAAGCAGATAGAATGGAACGCCGCCAACGGCATCACGCCGGAATCGGTCAAGTCGCGCATCTCCGACATTCTGGATTCGGTCTACGAGAAGGACCACGTCCGCGCCGACATCTCGCAGTTCACCGACGGCGCCGGCGCCATGATGGGCAACAATTTTAAGGCCCATCTCGACGCGCTGGACAAACAGATGCGCGATGCCGCCGCCAATCTCGACTTCGAGAAGGCGGCCCGCATCCGCGACGAAATCAAGCGGCTGCGCGAGATGGAACTGTCGATCTCCGACGATCCGCTGGCGCGCGAGGTGGAAGGCCAAAGTCCGGCCTCGGGCCGCGAAAAGGGCAAGCACAACAAGGGCGTGGCCAAGCATCGGACGTTGGAGGAACAGGAGCGGTTCCGCAAGCTCGACCAGGCACGCGCCGCCGAAGAGGCGGCCAAGGCCGCCAGGCCCAACCTCTTCCGCAAGCCCGATCTCGACGAGATGGGCGCCGACGGCGCCGTGCCGGTGAAGAAGCCGCTGTTCGCCAAGCCCTCCCTCGACGATATGGGGCCTGGCACCGACATGCCGACGCCGTCAGGGGCGGTGTCGCGCTCGCTGTTCAAGAAGCAGTCGGCCGAAGAGGCGCACGGCTCCGATTTCGGCATCCCGGGCGACGCCGCCAAACCGCTGTTCAAGAAGAATTCTCTGGATGAGATGACGGTGCGCCGTACCGAGAAGCCGGTAGAGGGAAAAGTGCCGGCGAAGCCGCAGCCAATTTCCCCCCTCGTGGGGAAGATGTCCGGCAGGACAGAGGGGGGCGCGAAGGATCGCGGCGACACCGATAAGCCAATCGTCCGTCAGCGCGCCGGCATCGGCTCTTACGAGGACCCAGGCGACGCCCGCCGCGAAAAGCGCCGGCCGGGGAAGACAGGTAGACCGGGAAAGTAGAGCGCTCTTCCCTTCTCCCCTTGTGGGGCCCGAAGGGCGGGCGAGGCCAGTGACTCGCCCAGGGCGGTGGATCGGCGCGCAGCGCCGAGACGGTTGAGGGGTGTTCCAGCGGAGTGAGGCGTTGGTATTCCCTGGAACACCCCTCATCCGACCTCGCTTCGCGAGGCCACCTTCTCCCACAAGGGGAGAAGGAAAGCGCGCGCCCGCGCCGCACCTTAACATCCTGCTTGTCAAAGTCGGAACAGCCTCTGGACTATGCGCTCGCGCTTGCCGCCAAGTGGCGGAAACGATACGCACGGCTGCAATTCTGCCTCTGAGCGCACGCAACTCTCCATGAAACCCAGAGACATCGCCGCCTACGTCTTCCTGGCTGTCACCTGGGGACTGTCCTTCCTGGTGCTGCTCAAGGTGGTGCATGCCTTTGGCTGGGTCGGCGCGGTCACCTTGCGCGCGCTGATCGCCGGCATCACGCTCTTTCTGCTTGCAGCCGCCACCCGGCGACGGCTGGATTTCAGCGCCGGCTGGCGGCATTTCGCCATGGTCGGCGCAACGACGGTCGCGGCGCAGTTGATCGGCCTGTCCTATGCCACGCCGCGCATCGGCACGGCGATGGCGGCCATCCTGGTTGCCGCGATCCCGCTGTTCTCGATGATCATCGGCCAGCTCTGGGGGCTCGAACGCATCACTGTTCGCGGCCTTGCCGGGCTGCTGCTCGGCGCTGCCGGCATCATCGTCCTGGTCGGTTTCCCCGCGGTTCCGGTCACCGCTTCCTTTGCGGTCGGCTGTGCCGCCTCGCTGTTCAGTTCCTTCTCGGCGGCATTCGGCAGCAACTACGCCAATCGCCATTTGCGGTCGGCCGGCTCGCTGGAACTCACCAGCGCCGCCTTCCTGTTTGGCGGCCTGATGACCCTGCCGCTGCTGCTCGCCGTGCCGGTGCCGGCAATGCCGCGCCCTGTCGACTTCCTCTATCTGGCGACACTGGCCTGCGTGATGAGCGCAATGACCTATGTCGTGTATTTCCGGCTGGTGGCCAGCATCGGCGCGACCAGGACGATCAGCGTCGAATTCGCCGTGACCACGATCGCCGTGCTGGCCGGAACGATTGTGCTCGGCGAGTCGCTGACCATGATCCAGGGTTTCGGCGCGGTGGCGATCATCGCCGGCTGCGTGCTGGTGCTGGATCCGTTTCCCCGCCGGTTGGAAGCCTTGCCCTTGCCATCGGCCCCGCCTTTGGTTTAACCGGTCCCCATACTCGAACGTCTTGAAAGGAGGGCTAACGTGTTTTTCGATCACCATCATCAGCGTGGCCCGATTTCCGCCCTGCGAGCTCGCTTGCAGGGCTGACCAGGGACGGTCCGGGTTTTTTCCCGCTTCGATTTTTTGGTCTGCCCTTCGTGGTGCCGCAACGCCTGGCCTGATGACCGGCATGCGCACCGTCAAAGTGCATCGAGCCGGATTTTCCGGACAGACCAGAGAAATCGAACATGGCCCTGATCAGCCTCAAATCCCTCGGCGTTACCATGAGTGCGCCGCTCTTTTCCAATCTCGACCTCAGCATCGGCACTGGCGACCGGCTCGGCATCGTTGCCGCCAACGGCCGCGGCAAGTCGACCTTGCTCAAATGCCTGACCGGCGAGCTGGAGCCGACGACGGGCGACATCACCCGCACGCGCGGCCTGCGTGTCGGTCATGTCGAGCAGTCCGTTGCCCCTGCCCTGCTTGGCCGCACCTTTTATCAGGTGGTGGCGGATGCCTTGCCGCCGGAGCAGGCCGACAGCGAGATGTGGCGCGTCGATATTGTTCTCGATTCGTTCGACGTGCCCGAACCAATGCGCGAGCGAGAGATGCAGGCGCTGAGCGGCGGCTGGCAGCGGCTGGCGCTGATCGCCCGCGTCTGGGTCACCGATCCCGACGTGCTGCTGCTCGACGAGCCTACCAACCATCTCGACCTCGCCCGCATCAGCCAGTTGGAAACCTGGCTCAACGCGCTGCCGCGCGAGGTGCCGGTCATCATCGCCAGCCATGACCGAGCCTTCCTCGACGCCACCACCAACCGGACGCTGTTCCTGCGCCCGGAACAGTCGCCGGTGTTTTCTCTCCCCTATTCGCGGGCCAGGGATGCGCTGGACGAGGTTGACGCCTCGACTGAGCGAAAGTTCCAGCGCGACATGAAGGTGGCCCAGCAATTGCGCCGGCAGGCGGCCAAGCTCAGCAACCTCGGCATCAATTCCGGCAGCGACCTGCTGACCGTCAAGACCAAACAGCTCAACCAGCGCGCGGAAAAGCTCGAAGAGGCCGCCAATCCGGCGCATCGCGAGAAATCGGCGGGGGCGATCAAACTCGCCAATCGCGGCACGCACGCCAAGGTGCTGATCACGCTCGACGACGCGGCGGTCGAGACGCCGGACGGCACGCTGCTGTTCAGGACCGGCAAGCGCCACATCTGCCAGGGCGATCGCATCGTGCTGCTCGGCCGCAACGGCGTCGGCAAGTCGCGCTTCGTCACCTTGATCCGCAACGCCATTCTCGAGCCGGACACGGTGCGGAATGTGAAAGTGACGCCGTCGACCGTGCTCGGCTACAGCGACCAGGCGCTGTCCGGAATCAGCGGCGACGACACGCCGCTGGCGATGGTCTCGCGCCGTTACGATGTCGGCGAACAGCGCGCCCGCTCGCTGCTTGCCGGCGCCGGCGTGGTCATCGAGATGCAGGAGCGCAGGATCGGTGTGCTGTCGGGCGGCCAGAAGGCACGGCTGATGATGCTGGCGCTGAGACTCGCCAATCCCAACTTCTATCTGCTCGACGAGCCGACCAACCATCTCGACATAGACGGCCAGGAAGCGCTGGAGAAGGAGTTGCTGAAGCACCAGGCAAGCTGCCTGCTCGCCTCGCACGACCGTTCCTTCATCCGTGCTGTCGGCAACCGCTTCTGGCTGATCGAGAAGCGAAAGCTGACCGAGGTCGAGGATCCGGAGAATTTCTTCCGCGAGGTGGCTGAAGGGGCGGTATGACGGGCGGGAGATCGGCAGCACCATGCCTGTAAATTATTCGCTTACAGGTTCTTGATTTGCGTAAGCGATCTGTTTACATACATCATGATCAAGTCCTTCAAGAACAAGGCGCTGTCCGACCTCTTTCAAACCGGAAAAACCGGCAAGATCGACGCCAAGATGCACAAGCGCATCCTTGTTCGGCTTGACCGTCTGGAAGCTTCGGAAAAGCCGGAGGAGATGAATCTTCCCGGCTTCGACTTCCACCCGCTGAGAGGCTTCGATCCCATCCGCTACACGGTCCACGTCAACGGGCCGTGGTGCATTACATTTGAATTCGACGGCAATGACGCCGCCCGCGTCGATTTCGAGCAATATCACTGAGGCGGCCAGATTGGAGAGTTCGACTTATGACCGTGCACGAGCCGATGCGTCCGATCGAGCGTTGCCCCTCCCACCCGGGAGCGCTGCTTGAGGACATTATCCCGGCAACTGGAAAGACCAAGGTGGAAATTGCAAATCTGCTCGGCATCTCCCGGCAGCAGCTATATGACATTATCCGCGAAAGGAAGCCGGTTTCGCCGGCAGTGGCCGCTCGCCTTGGGAAGCTGTTCGGCGACGGCGCGGCGATCTGGCTTCGGATGCAGGCGGCTTTCGATGCCTGGCACGCCGAGCGTGAGGTCGATGTTTCGGCTATCCCCACGCTCAAGGTTGCATAGGCCTCCTCGGCGGCGCCTGAATGAAATGCCGACATAAAAATTCTCCGGGCAATCTGTCGGATCGCCCGTTGCTGCCCCGTCCTTGGGATGCCGACATGATGATGCCGGCGCCAACCCAGGGAGAAGTCGTCATGTCCGTCCTGTCATCCATCGGCCGCATCGCAACCCGGTATGCCGCGGCGCGCGCCCGTCACCGCAGCGAACGCATCCTGCTGTCGCTGCCGGCCGAACTGCGCAAGGATATCGGTTTTCCGGAAATCTTCGATGCCCGCGACAGCCGTCGCGCGGCCACGTCCTCGGCCAAGGTCATATGACCACGACCTGTACGCCGGCCTCCACAGCCGGCCGGTTGCCCGATGATATCAGGCGAAAAATTTTCGCGACCCTGTAGGATTGGCGTCCTCTCGTCCGTCCTACGGTCCGCAAGGCCAATCCAAACGTGAAGAGGAACATGCAATGACCGACCAGACCCCACCCCGGCCAAAAGTGCTTGGTGGATTGACCCCCTATCTGCAGGTCGACGGCGCCAACAAGGCCGCCGAGTTCTACAAGAAGGCTTTCGGAGCCGAGGAAGTCTTTGCCTATCCGGCGGATGAAAAAGGCCGCACCATGCATATCCATCTCTACATCAACGGCTCGACGCTGATGCTCGGCGACGCCTATCCGGAACACGGCCATCCGCACCAGGCGGCGCAGGGCTATACGTTGCAGCTCCATCTCGGCAAGGATGATATCGACGCCTGGTGGAAGCGCGCCGTCGACGCCGGTTGCGAGATCGTCACGCCGCTGCAGGTGATGTTCTGGGGCGACCGATGGGGCCAGGTGAAGGACCCCTTCGGCGTCGCCTGGGCAATGAACGCACCGACGGAATAAGCTTTAGCGCGCGCGCGCGCCCTCGCCGAGAGGGATGCGCCCAACCGCGCCGGGTCGTATCCCCGCCGATCCGGCGCCCATTTCTAGCAAAGAGGAGACCGCCATGTCCTATGTCGATGGCTTCGTGCTTGCCGTGCCGAAGGCAAATCTCGATGACTACAAGAAGCTGGCCAATCTCACAGGCCCCATATGGATGGAACACGGCGCGCTCGCCTATGTCGAATGTGTCGGCGACGATGTGCCCTATGGCGAGCTGACCTCGTTTCCGCGCGCCGTTCAGGCCTAGGACGACGAGATCGTCGTTTTCTCCTGGGCCGTCTACAAGTCCAGGCAGGATCGCGATGCTGTGATGGCCAAGGTGATGGCCGATCCGCGCCTGAAACCCGATTGGGGAACCATGCCCTTCGATGCCAAGCGCATGATCTTCGGCGGCTTCCAGCCCTTCATGCAGCTTTGAGCAGCTGGCGCAACGGCAGGGTTGGCAGATTGCAGCCCTTTGCGGTTGACCGAAACCCTCGTTAGGTAGTCATCCACGGGCGGAGCGGGAGCGATGCGGACGCGTAGACCCGAGGATGACGAAGTTCAGACGCTTCGCGCCGACCGACGATCGGTGTGCTAATCCAGCTTGTCGAGCAGCGGCTTCAGCCTGTCGCCATAGCGCTTCCACAGATCGACCGAGCCCTGGTACATCGGGTGGCGCACCTGCGCGGCGGATGCCGTGCGCACCGGCCTGTCGGTCTGGTGGAACGACAGCACGGCATCCTCCCATGGCAGGCCGAGATAGTCGATCAGCGCCCGGCTCTGCCCGTCCTGGTCGGCGACGAAATCCTCGTAGCGCACATCGTGCACGACGCCGGGCAGCACCTTGTGCCAATGCGCCATGATGTCGGTATAGAGATTGTGGAAATCGGCGAGCTCGCCGAGGTCATAGCCATAGCGGTGGCTGTCGCCGCGGAAATGCACCTTGTAGATCGACAGGCATGTCGCCGCCGCATCGCGGGCGCAGTGGATGATTTTTGCCTTCGGCAGCATCATATGGATGAAGCCGACGAGCAGGAAGTTGCCCGGCATCTTGTCGGTGACGTGGCGCATATGCGGATAGCGGGCATGGAGCATGTCGAGATAGGCCTGCCCCGCCTCGGCGAAATCCGCATCGTCCGTGTCGGCCACGCCCCAGGGAAAGCCGCCCGGCATGTTCGACGGGAACTGCCTGCCGACCGCCGTCTTCAAGATGCCGAGCTCGCCCGCGCCGTAGACTTGGGCGTGGCTGGCGATGATCTGTTCGACCAGCGTCGTACCCGAACGCGGCATGCCGACGACGAAGATCGGCGCATCGTCGGTGATCGGGCTCGGTCTGTGCTTTTCGAAGAAGCCGGCATCGAACACCGTCTTCATCGCCTCGAATTCGGCACGTGTCTTCACCGGATCATAGTCGATGCCCTTGCGGCGGATGGCATTGCCCTCGGCGAAGTAGTCGAAAGCCTTGCCATAATCCTTCAGATCGTCATTCGCCTTGCCGAGGCCAAACGACAGCTGCATGCGTGCTAGGCTGTCCTGCGGCGCCTTGGCGTGCTGCGCCTCCATGCCGGCCAATTCGGCATCGCGCTCCTTCTGGCGCTTGACCTGCGTCAGCATCAGCCACGCGCGGGCCATGGCGGGCTGGATCGCCACCGCCTGCCGGAACAGGTCGGCCGCCTCGTCGAGCTTGCCCTTCTCCATCAGCCCGACGCCCAGTCCGTGCAGCAGGTCGGCATCCTTGGGCCGAATGGTCAGTGCCTCTTGGAAAACAGCCAGCGCCTCGTCGAGGCGTCCGGCTTCCTGCAGGGTTTCGGCAAGCCCAATCCGCGCGCGCACGTGGAATGGATTGCGCTGCACCGTGCCGCGACAGATGTCCTCGGCCTCCTCGAACCGGCCGATCTGCTTCAGCGACGAGCCGAGATTGTCGCGCGCCGCAAGCTGCTCCGGCCGCAGATCAACCGCGCCGCGGAAGAAATCGATCGCCGCGGTGACACGGCCCAGATCCCGCATCACCGTGCCGAGATTGTTGAGGAAGTCGGGGTTCGTCGGCTGCAGTTGAACCGACTGTTCCAGGAAATCCATCCCTTCTTCGCTGCGCCCGGTCTGGTGCAACAGCAACCCCAGGAAATGCGCCGCGGCCGCATGTTTGGGCTGACGCGCCAGCACTTGCCGGTAGATCGCTTCGGCCTCTTGCCGGCGCCCGGCCTGGTGCAGTTGCAGCGCCTGCTGCACATACTGGTCGAGGCCCAGCGGCGGCTGGCCTCCCGCGCCAGACTTGGCCGCGCCAGATTTGGCCGCGCCAGATTTGGCTCCCGCACCCGCCGCTCTTCTCTGATCTCTGTTGATGGGACACCTGCCGTGTTATGCGCCTGCCGCGATCTAGGCCATCGGCGCTACAGGTTCAAGGCTTTGCTTGGTTCTGTGCCCTACATCGCGGTGAAAGCGGTCAGATCAGGCGATTGGTCTCGGCAACCTGCCTGGCCCGCCTCACAGTGCCATCGGTATCGGAGATCGTTCGCCTTGCCGCCTCGTCGCTTCTGATGGTCAGCCGCGCCGATTGGACGACCATCGGCTTTCCGGCAGCGCCAATGGCGTACGTGGCGCTTGGCTTGACGATGGGATTGATTGCCACGCTCTTCCCTTTCGAAGTTCTGAATGAATCCATGGTTTTATCCCTTTCAGAAAAAATAAAATTACAGGCGCCGAGTAAATATTCGGCGCGCTTCCGAGACATTTTTGAAGATATCTGAGCCGTAGCAGAATTATTCCAAAATTTATAGCCGTCTATTTTTGAAATCGAAGCGAGGAATTCCATAATTCTTCTTGAATGAAGCTCCAAATTGAGCTATATAGGAAGATATCGTTTGGGCCAGAATTGGCATCTCGCGGCGTCAGAGGTTCTAGACCCGCCAATCTCATTCCAGATGCCGATACCGGACGCGCGGCACATTCGCCGTGTCCCTGTTTTTTTTGCTCTCAAGCCGCTGTTTGCGTGACGCCACAAGGCGGGAAATATCAGGACAATGCCGGACCGCACCACCCGTTCCATCGCCCATTTCACCGCGCCGTTCGTGCTCGCTGGCCTGGAAGGACACTGCCGGCTGGCCACTACGACATCGATCACGACGAAGAGTTGATCGAGGGCATGTCATGGCTTGCCTGGCGCCGCGTCGCTACTTTCATCCATCTGCCGGCAAGGGCGATGAACAATCCGCTCACCAGCCAGCTTATCGCCATCGACTACCTGGACCTCGAGACCGCGCTGGTGCGCGACCGGGAGAATGCAGCATGATCCGTTTTCAACAGAATGCGCGTCCGCGCACCGACACCCCCTCGCATCTCTTTGCCATCGGCCAGACCGTGCGTATGAAAAGCCGGACCGGCCTGCTCAACAAAACCGCGGAACTGTTCGAGATCAAGAGCAGGCTGCCGGTCAAGGACGGTTCCCCGCAATACCGTATCCGCAGCGAGCAGGAGACCCACGAACGGGTCACCACGGAAGACAATCTCGAACTGGCCGACAATCCGGCCGCCTGAGCGGAAGGGCTTCAAACACCCACTATAGGCGCGAGCCGGGTTACGCCCCGTCAGCACGGCCCGTCGCCGACGATGCGATAATCCGAGGCACGTTCGCAGCCTCTGTCGGGAAATGACCGGGATCAGTGAGGGCCTCGCCGCGCGTTGCCGGCAATCATCACTTCTGGCCTATATATGACCACGACCGTGGGCCGATGACCCCTCGGGCAACGAAGCCTATTTGCAGCCGGTCGACGCTCTGATCGGTCGATTTTTTTGCGTCGGATGCGCTCGTGGCGGCGGCCCGCGGCGCTATCTTGCAACGTTCACGTTTCCGTGCGATAAATTCTGTGTTCGGGCATTTGCGACCCGGAGAGCGGAACGTTTTGGACGACCTTTCCCCGATACTGTGAATCTCTGACGGCCCCGTTTTTCGGCGGGGGGTTTTGACCATGCGCCAATGCATGACTGCCGAAGCAACCACCAGGAACTGCCCTCGACGCCAGGTGGCGGGCAGGACCACCAAGACTGAACGGGTGAAGGAGTTTCCCCAATGGCCCAGACCGGCACCGTTAAATTCTTCAATGCGACCAAAGGCTTCGGTTTCATCACGCCCGACGGCGGCGCCAAGGACGTGTTCGTCCACATTTCAGCGATCGAGGCCTCGGGCCTGCGCACGCTGGTCGACGGCCAGAAGGTCACCTTCGACGTCGAGCCGGATCGCATGGGCAAGGGCCCGAAGGCGGTCAACCTGCGCGCAGCCTGAGCGATCGGCGCGCCGCACATCCCAGGCGGATGGGCGATCGAGGAGCTTGACCAGCACCTGGGCAGGCAGACAGATTTTTGAAAGGCGCGGCGGTTTTCGTCGCGCCTTTTTCACGTCTGTGGCGCAGCATAAACGCATGTCATCTGGAAGTTCATCCGGTCCGGGCCAATGACACGCGTCATAACAAGCACTTAAAGCGCGACGTCCTTCAAGTGCCCGGAAAACTTTCACTTGCCGATAGGGCTAAAATAAAGGACAAATTTCCATTCGGGCATTTGCCGGCCCGAGACTGGAGTTTATGGGATCAAAGGAGCTTCCCATGCCGCAGACCGGCACCGTCAAATTCTTCAACCATGCCAAAGGCTTCGGCTTCATCACACCGGATGATGGCGCGAAGGATGTCTTCGTCCATATTTCGGCCGTGCAGGCGTCGGGTCTTCCCGGTCTCGAAGATGGGCAGAAAGTGACATTCGACACCGAGCCGGACAAGCGCGGCAAGGGACCCAAGGCCGTCAACCTGTCGGTCGGCTGAGCCGGCTTCGCACCGACGCCTGCTCCGGCAGGTCTGGTCAGCGCCCCGTAGGCGCGGGTTTGATGTCGAGAAACAAGGCGTGCGGTCAAATTTTCGTTCAGCCCCCGTTCAGCCACGGTCCCATATTAATCATTCGTAAAGCCGGACCGCATCCCCTGCAAAACTGCACGGCCCGGCACGAAGGAGACCAAGATGAACCGAATTTTCAAGACAGCCGTGCTGTCCGCCGCCGTGGTCGCCACCACGCTGGGGACCTTTTCGGCGGCCAATGCCGATGACTGGCGCCGTTGGCACCATCACGGCCATGGCCATGGCGATGCTGTCGCGGCCGGCGTTCTCGGCCTTGCCGCCGGCGCGCTGATCGGTGGCGCGTTGGCCAATGACCGGCCGCCGCCCGATTCCGACCGTTATTACGATGACGGCTATTATGATCGTGACGTGCGGATACGCCCGGCCCCGGTGCGCCGCTACTACGTGGAACCGCAGGTGGTCTATGCCGACCGCTATGCCGAACCGTGGACGCGCGGCTGGTACGAGTACTGCTCGGACCGATATCGCAGCTTCAATTCCCGGACCGGCACCTTCACCGGCAGTGACGGCGAACAGCATTTCTGCACCGCCAACTGAGGCTTCCCTGCCCCAAACAAAAAAGCGCTGACCGCAAGGCCGGCGCTTTTTTGTTATCGGCTTGCTAATGCATGTCGCCCGGAAGTGCCCTCGGTTCCGGGATAACGACATGCATAATCAGAAGTTTACAATCATATTTGCCGCGACATGCTGTAGGCGTTGGAACCCGGAGCCGGTTCAGATCTCATTCAGGTCAAAAACGGATTGGTTCGCCGTTCCTCGCCGAAGCGCCCGCCGGGACCGTGACCGCAAATGAAGCCGATGTCGTCGCCAAGCGGCAACAGCTTGTCCTTGATCGAGGCGATGAGTGCCGCGTGGTCGCCGCCCGGCAGGTCGGTGCGGCCGACCGAGCCGCGAAATAGGACGTCGCCGACATGGGCGAATTTGGCGGCGCGGTTGTAGTAGACGACATGGCCAGGCGCATGGCCGGGGCAATGCAGCACCTCGAATACATGGCCGCCAAATGACACCGTCTCGCCTTCTGTAAGAAACCGGTCGGGCACGCAATTGCGCACACCGCCGATACCGTAGCGCCTGCCCTGGTTCTCCAGATTGTCGAGCAGCATCTTGTCGGCTTCATGCGGGCCGATGATCTCGATGCCGAGTGCTCCCTTCAACTCCATGGCGCCGCCGGCATGGTCAATATGGCCGTGCGTGATCCAGATCGCCTCGGCCGTGATCGCATTGTCCTTCAACACCCCCAGCACCTTGTCGATGTCGCCGCCGGGATCGACCACCACGCCGTGCTTGTCATCCATGTCGAACAGGATGGTGCAGTTCTGCTGGAACGGTGTGACCGGCACGATGCCGGCATTGAGCTGACCCATGATCGTCCTTTCGCTGTGTCAGCGATCATGTAGAGACATCGGTCAAAACCGTCCACAGCCGGAAGGTCAAACAGTGCGTGTCCAAAAAGAAATGGGCGGCCGAAGCCGCCCATTTGCCAGCCCGAGATTGGCAGGCTTATTTCTTCATGGCGCCCATGACCGCGCCCAGGATGCCGGTCAGGATCGCGCCGCCGCCGGCGCCACCGACGATGTTCTGCAGGTTGAGCGCGCTGCCCAGGCCGCCGGTCGCCGCCG
>NZ_JAPYKP010000060.1:0-32311 GCF_037179725.1 Mesorhizobium sp. Cs1321R2N1
GCCACCTGGACGCAACGGGTAAAGTGATCAGGCTGACATAGGGGTTCTGCCTTGTGCTCCGCTTGCACCTACGGCGACAGAGTTCGCCGATATTGAGACCTCGGACCGACGCCCCGGCTTGATGCGCCCCAATGGCGCCGAGAAAAATCTCGCCGAACTCCTTGAGCTTGGCGGTGGACCTGGGCTTCCCGTCACCATCGATACCGATACCGTCAGGCTGGTGACTAAGCCGCCGAGGCCGAAGGCGCCACTGATGGACAAGGCTACATAGAAGCCGCCATCAAGCGGGACGTCTTACCCGCCTGGAAATAGCCCGCAATAGGTCGGCTTCGTTCGTGATCCCGGCATCGAAAACCTGGAACACTTCCCTAGCCAAGGACTCCCGCTGTTCCCTGTCTTTTTTGGCTAGACGGCGCTCGCTACACAGCCGACCGAACACCCGCTGGAGCTTATCCAGATCAGCGGGCCAGTAGACACCACTGTTGCTCGACCAAGGCATTGCCGCCGCCCTCAGCGCGGCTTTGATAAGACACCGTTGAGGCAGCAGGAACCCGCTCCACAACTCTACACGGACCGGGTTCCTATTCCCATTCCCGACCACAGCGCGGGCTCAGGCAAGCGCTGCTGCGGCCAATGGAATTGCTGAAAGGATGTTGCCTGCCGCGGCGGGAACGCAAGTAAGTCTTCCGGATAGCATAACCGCCGAATGGAGGAACTCCTCGGCACGAAGAGTTGCCGACTCCTTGACCGCGCCGTCCTATTCCGGACAGCGCGGTCAAACCACCCTGACTGCGCAGGCGGCTCCGGCAAATCCCAGCCCCCGCCCACTGTGGGGGCAGCTATGCTCATAAGCTTACGGGCCTATCTAGACAGGCCAGGGTCGTGATGCAGGATCGCGTCGATGGAGACTGTCCACCTCTTCCCCCCGCGATCCTTGCCGTCCTTAGGCCATGATCCTTCTTGGCAACGGCCATCTATCTTCCCCACCGGTCGAGCGGCTGCTTGGACAGCGAGACCAGTTCGGCTTCGTCGGTCACGCCAGTTCACGGGAAATCGACAACTGGGCCGGCAATCATTTAAGTCCCCGAAGCCCCCCGCCTACTGAGCGTCGACGATCTCTTTCAGCCTCCCTCCCTACATGTCGGGTGTCACTGTCCGCAGCCGCGAAGGTCGGAATTGCGTAAGGGCGAGGAACAAACGCCAAGCCGCCATGTTCGGGCTACGGCACTCTACTATTTCCATCTGGACGACAACGACACTATCTTCCCGGATGATGATGGATCGATTGTGAAGGCCTCGCCATTGAACACGAGGCGATCAAAGCTCTAGCAGAGATAATGGGAGAGAGATTGCCTGACGGCGATTGCCGCCAGCTAGCCATTATCGTGCGAGATGAGGGCGGGGATTTGGTGGGGGCGAGCATCAAGTTTGAGATCGAGGCGAAACGTCCCCGCACGGCGCATCTCGCCAGACAGTCGCGCCTGAAGGACATTAACTGAGTTTGCAGTCGCTCCCTTGAAGCCCCGCCTTTGGCCGTCATATTCCCGTATTCCAGATAACGACAGCCAACGCCCTTCCATCTTCGCCCTCGACGCCCTGCGCGAGGCTTTTATGAAGTCTGTTTGCGAAAACAATGTCTCGCCTTCCGAATGGGGCGAACCTGCCAAACGGTTCATTCAGGGGCTTGCGGATCACAAGCTTACGGAGGCAGCGGTTAGCCAGATCACCGGAGCGCCGGACGATACCCAGCCATAAGTCCGCAACGGACAGATCCCACTTGATCTAACGATTGGGCAGCCACAGGTTCCGTTCCGCAAGGTGGCGGCGCGCGTCGAAGTGGCGGAAGCCAGCGGCGAATGGTTCGTCCGCGTCATCGAGAATGACCAAGAACTTACCCGATCATTTGAACTGGAATCATTCCCGCTGTCCTATGCGGAAGCCCAGCGGATACGGCTAGGATTGCGTAGGATCACTCGGATATAGGAATTAACAAAGCTTAACAAAGCCCCGGCGCTCGGGTCTGCGCCGGGGCCTAGTTGGGCCTCAGCGTCGCGCGATCAACAGGCAGAGCTGGCGCAGGTCGCGGTCATAAGTGCCCGCGCTGCTCAGGACGTTTGCACAACAGTTTCTCTGGTGAGCGAGAGCGAGGTTAGTTCTGAAGAAGACTTCCGAAGCCTTAAGCGGTACTTAAAATGATTTGGACTGGTGCCGGCCGCTGAGAGGCCGCTCAAGCAAGCTGCCAAAAACCAACCGGTGTGGCAACGTCCCGCTCCCGCCGCCCCATTCACGGCAGCGGCGGGCGTCCCTAGGGATGAACCAAGGGCCGGCCCGGGGCGGGTGACCCAGGCTGCTAGGGGGATGCAATATCGGTGCCGAGGGCCCTGTGCCGCCATGAAGCACCAACGAAAAAGCCGGCCTGAGGAATTGCCCGCCGCATGCTCAACATGCCGTGCCAGACGGGTCAATTTCGATGCGAAAAAGCCCGCCACCTTTCGGCAGCGGGGAAGTTTTGGAGTGTGCTGGGATCAACCAGCATAGGTCAACGAGTGGCGGCGGCGTTGGTTGCGAAGGGATTGACCACATAAAGGGCGAAGCTATGTCCTGAACTGTCGTGTTCTGGAGGCGGTCGTGCATGCCCTCTCGCCTCATCTTGGAATACCTTGCCATTGGGATCATGATCGTATTCGCGTTATTGGTCATGGCCGGAGTTAATGATGTGATCCCTTCTCAGCATGGGCCCACCGACCCCACAGCACGCCGCCCCATTCACGGCAGCGGCCGGCTCCCTAGGATGTAAAGCACTAGCCCGGGGGCGCCGGGGATCCGGGCTGAGGCCAGGAAGCAATCAGGACTGTGCCGCCGTGGAACATCAAACGAAAAAGCCCGCCGGCGGGAGCCAGCGGGCTTTGAGACGTGTCCGGCCGGCGTGCTGCCGAGCCGCGAGATGGTCAACGCCCTCTACGGGCCGCAACCGATCCACGAGGCCGAGGCGCTGGCGAAGGCAATCATTGAGGCCGTCGAGAAGCGAGATGAGATGGGGGACGGGTAGTGTATGCCTGCTCTGTCAAACCGCGTTCAAAATGCACTAGGGCCTCGTCGTGCGGTAGAGGCTCTCGACTTGCTTCGTCGGTCTCGCTCCCTAGTGGCCTCATTCCTTGCCTTGTCCCTCGTGAGCAGCGTGGCTGACTTGCCCTGCTCGCGGCGCTGGGTGCCAATGATGTCCATCCCCGCCTAAGAACTGAGGCTCGCGGGTGTGGCTTTTCAGCTACATACAAATTTTGCCGTTGATTCGATAACAGGCGCTTCGGCTAGGGGATTACTATGAAAGCTCTGTTGCTCGCTTCCTTGATTTCGCTTTCGTTCAGCGCATCGGCCTTATCGGCCGATCTCATTACGGCTCCCGTCGATACCACGGAATGGACTTGGCAAGGGCCATACGCGGGCGTGTTTGGCGCGGGAACGCTGGAACATTACAAGATCAGTGAACCGACTATCGGTGCCAGCGCTACGCACAGCGTCGGTTCGGCAACGATTGGTGGATTTGCTGGCTATAATTTCCAGTTGGGCAAGGTTGTCTACGGCATTGAAGGCGAGCTTGGCTACCGCTTCAAGAAGAACACGTTTGACGACATTCCCGGCCCCGGCACACTAGACGCTTCAACTGGCTTGTTCGGCTCGTTGAAGGGACGCGTCGGGATGGACATGGGAGCTTATATGCCGTTTGTCACGGCCGGCGTCACTGCTGCAAAGCTGAAAACGTTCTTTCCGGGTGGGGACGCGGAGCGCGCTGCAACTGTGGTGGGTGGTCTCGTAGGCGCCGGCATCGATGTGGCGCTGACCCATAAGGTATTCCTTCGCGGCGAGTACGATTTCTCCTTCTTCGGTAAGAAGTCGCTCGAATATTGTGGCGGTGGATGTACCCTCGACCATACCCTTCAGACACATGATTTCCGCGTCGGCATCGCCATAAAATTCTAATTGTTCGCGCATCGGCGGTGGCGCCAAACTTCAGTTTGGTTGATGACGAAGAGCGAGCCATCAAGCTATCGCGGATCATCCAGCGGCAGGTCGACTGGGAACTGCGATGGCGCACGCTCCGGAGAGGTCGCCGCCGAATTGGGCCGACGCAAGACTAGGCATCACTTGACGAAGCCTTTGGACGGCCTGGGGTCATGGCCAAGGGCATCAATATCGGCGATGAGGTCGCGATAACCGCAACCGTCCGGCGGCGGGTAACTGAGGACCGCGTGAGCGTTTCCATCGCTTCTTATGGACAGCCGCATTCGATTGGCGATCAAACAACGAAGGTCAGAAGCGGCAGCACATCGAGATGATTGGCAGCGTCACCCAAATCCCGGGCGGGACCTGCACTTCGCATAATGTCTTCGGTTCCACATGCGCCTCCTTTACTACTCTATCCAGAGGAGGGGCGGCTCGGGTTCCACAAACAAGAAGGCCCGCTGCCTCGGGGAGCGCAGCGGGCCCTTGGCGCTCGGAGTTGAGGGGTCATCTCCATGCTGAGCGGAACAATCCGCAGATAAGAGTTTGGTTCCGATGAATGCTCCCGATTCACCCTGATCTGCACTAAGGTCCAAGAACCTCCGACCCGGCAATGTTTCTGGCCTCCAAAAAAGATGCCCACCGGGCCGAAGCCAATGGGGAAACTGGAGATGACGTGCATGTGACTACGTGGGATTGCCGGTGCTATCTGATGGTAGAGCAGCACGCCGAGAGCGCCACCAGGCCGCGTTCGCGCCCCAAATGATAAGTTAGATCCATTCGATGACGGGTCGCGTAATCATCAGCCAGAATATCGCGGTCACGGCTGCGAATGCTGGGAAGCCGAAGATAAACCACACCCGGAACAGCCGACTGTAGCGCTCAGGTGGAGGCTCGCCGGATGCTGCTGCCTCTGCCGCCAGATTGCGCATCGCTATTTGCATCCAGACGACTGGAAGCCAGAACAGACCGGTGACGATGTAGAGCAGAATCGACAGGGCAACCCAGCCCTCCCAAAGCGAATAGCCGGCTTGCCAGGCGAGCGCGACCCCCGTCACAGGCTGCGCGACAACGGCCGTGGCCGTGAACACGAAATCCGCAATGACGACGATCCGGGCTACTGCGGCAATCGTCGCAGCATTGCCTGTCCGGTGCGCAAGCAGCATGAAGAATGCGATACCAGCGCCCGTGCCGAGTAGGATGGCGGCCCCGATGATGTGGAGGAACTTCAGCAGGAAATAGACCATCAGCGCTCCGCCAGGACCGCTAGCGCGACGAAGTGCACGACGAGGATTGGCAGGATCTTCATCAGCGGACCGAGCGGCTCGTTCCAAAGTCCCGGACGCAAGATCGTGCCCGAAACCCCATAGAACAACGAGATCCCGATCGCTGCCCAAAGTCCCAGCCGGGCAGTTGGTCGCCAGGCAATCAGCGTGCCCACCGCAATGTCGGCAAGCGCGCCGGCCACCACTGTCGGCTCGGCCAGTGCGCTGACTGCCGTATTGCTCAGAAGTTCGACACCGCTACGCCACCCGGTGGTAAGCGAGATGATGCCAGTCATAATCCAGAAAAAAGGAAGCACGACGAAAATGGCTGGCTTGACGAAATAGAGGCGAGCAAACCATCGTTCCTGTACCGTCGCGGGGTTGGTCGCAAGTGTGCTCGACAGGCTCGACGGCTGGAGCCCGGTCATCCTCATCCACGGCTGAGGGTCGCCCGTCGCACCTCGCGTGATCTCCTTCGCGGCGTTGGTCCGCATCGGTGGCCGCCATCCGAGCGCGCCTGCCAGATCGCCCAAGCGGTAGAGCACCCTGGAAGCCGCGCCCGGAATGACAAATTCTCGAGCTTTTCTCCAGCCGAACCAGCGACGATAATGGTCGATGACCTCGCTCATCAAGAGTGCCTCGGGCCCGGCCAGTTCCACCGCCACACGGGAAGGACTGTCGGGGCGCAGAAAAAATTCGACCGTGGACACGACGTCTTCGAGTTGGACGACCTGGAGGCGCCCGGTATTCGGCATCACCGGGAGAAGTGGTAAAGCGGCCAACCCGCGAAACAGTGCGCTCGCTCCATAGGCGGGTCGTCCGAGTACGACAGCCGGCCGCAGTATGACCCAGTCAAGATCAAGAGCCATTAGCGCTTCATCCCCCGCTAGCTTGCTGGACGAAAACGGGGAGAGCTGTAGGCGGTCCACCCCAATTGCAGAGAAATGGATGACCTTCGTGACCCCTGTTTGCGCACATGCCTTGAACAACGCCGCTGCCGCGCTCTGGTGAACCGCGCGTGGGCTATCATGCAGTCCTTTTTGCAGGACGCCGACGCAGTTGACGACGGCATCGACACCTGACAAATGGCGATGCCAGTCTGCGGGATCCAAGGTCTTCGCGACGTCCAACACAATCTCGCGGCTCCCTGAAAAACAGCGCGATCCGCTGCGCCGAACAACACGATAGACCTCCTGTCCTTCCTGGCTAAGCCGCGCGCATACCGCAGCACCAATGAGACCAGTTGCGCCCGCTACCAAGACTTTCATCGCATGAAACCTGGCATGGAGATCAGGCCGCAATGCGCATTGCTTGGTGGCTAAACCCCAACATAGCTGACGAGGGGGCGGCTATCAGGGTCGTTCGAAACTCGAAGGAGTGTTCCAAGCTTTCCTCACTTTTGGCGCAACCGCACCCCGCTGCTAACCAACAACGTCTCTTGCGTTCAGTTCCGCCGGGAAATTGGGTAGCGCCTGGAAGGAGTGGTCGACCAGCCGGGCATACACGATCGCAGGACCGTGGAAGCCTTCTTCGCTTGTCCATATCGACGCTGACCAGCAGAGTCCGATAGATTGCCAACGGCGGTCCATATCCAACCAGCCATGGCTTGGCTGTTTGACCAGGGCGGCAGCCGGTCCTAGGCGAGAGGGGCAATTGGCTAGAGGAGATTACGTCGATGACGAAAGTTCGCGCCCTTGTCCTTGAACGTCAGCACCAACTCAGGCTGCGTGATATCGATCTGCCGCAGACAGTGGGCCCTGGCGAGGTTCGTATCAAGATCGATACGGTAGGTGTCTGTGGGTCCGACGTGCATTACTACACCCATGGGCGCATCGGCCCGTTCGTGGTCCAAGCGCCGATCGTCTTGGGCCACGAAGCCGCTGGCACCATCGTGGAAACAGGCGAAGGCGTCGAGCATCTGAAGATCGGCGACCGCGTCTGCATGGAACCAGGCATCCCGGATCCCAATTCGCGGGCGAGCCGGCTCGGCCTCTACAACATCGACCCGGCGGTCAGGTTCTGGGCGACGCCGCCGATTCATGGCGTATTAACAGCCCATGTCGTTCACCCCGGCAACTACACCTTCAAATTGCCCGACAATGTCAGCTTCGCCGAAGGCGCCATGGTCGAGCCCTTCGCCGTAGGCATGCAGGCTGCGGCCAAGGCCAAGATCGCGCCGGGTGACACAGCGGTGGTGCTTGGGGCAGGGCCGATCGGCACGATGGTGGCGATTGCCGCCCTTGCCGGCGGCTGTGCCCGCGCCATCGTCGCAGACCTCGCTCAACCCAAGCTCGACATCGCCAAAAGCTTCAAGGGTGTGGTCCCGGTCAACATCCGCGACAAGAACCTAGGGGCGGAGGTGAAACGGCTGACCGCCGGCTGGGGCGCCGACGTGGTCTTCGAATGCTCCGGGTCGCCCAAAGCATGGGAGACGTTGCTCGATCTGCCGCGACCCGGCGGCGCCGTGGTGGTGGTCGGCCTACCGGTGGCGCCGGTGGCGTTCGACATCGCTACGGCCTCGACCAAGGAAATCCGCATCGAGACGGTCTTCCGCTATGCCCACCAATATGACAGAGCGATCGCGCTGATGGCATCGGGTAGGGTCGACCTCAAGCCACTGATTTCGGCAACCTTTCCCTTCGAAGATTCCATCGCGGCTTTCGACCGCGCGGTCGAAGGCCGGCCGGCGGACGTGAAGCTGCAGATCAGACTGCCGGATTAAGGCGAACGCCGGGCTAACAGATTTGGCCCGCCTCAACTCTCCTTGATGCGTCCATGCCTGGTGAACTGGTCGACTATTGGTAGTTCCCCGTCTCCATTGCGATGACCACCATGTCGGTGATCGCAGTTGCAACTGGCTCAACGCAGCGATGACCCGATGCAGACGGTCTCCTGCTTCCGTCGCGTTCCAGAAAACAGTCCATGTCCGGCTGTGATGGACGGCGTGCGACGGCAGCGCCCGCCGACATGGATCTGACTTGACAAGTCAACACGCGTCCCACACGCTGCCTTAACAAAAGGCACAACAAACTTACAAAAGTTCAAGTTTGCACGATCTGGCCGATAGGGAGAAAGGCCAATGCATCTCTCTCACCAAGCGGAGATTTGCCCGTGAGCACGGCAACCTTCACGCAGGAGAGGTCCAGCTGGGCCCTACCCCGGTTCATGACGGCCGATCATCCTTTTCCCTGGCTCGCGCCAATCACGGTGATGCTTCTGGTTTTCGGCATCTATCCTCTCGCCTATTCGGTCTGGCTGTCGTTTCACAAACGCAATGTCGTTTCCCGGCAGCTTGATTTCGCCGGAGTGCACCAATGGGCGCGCGCATTCTCGGATACGCGTATGTGGCACTCTTTGGAAACGACGCTGATTTACACCTTCGTCGCACTGGCCGTTCAGCTTGCACTCGGCATCCTCATTGCGCTTCTGCTTGATACCGATCGCAAGGGCTATGGGATACTTCGGGCGCTGATGACGCTGCCGCTGGTCGTGCCGCCTGCCGTGACAGGAATGATGTTCTTGCTGATGCAGGACGGCTCTTTCGGTGTCCTGTCGTTCTACCTCTACGCCCTCGACCTGATCTCGCCGGCGCAGCCGATCCTGACGCAGCCGGTTACCGCATTGCTGGCGATCCTGCTGGCAGACATATGGCAATGGACGCCCTTCATGGTGCTCATCATCCTGGCAGGCCTGCGCGCGCTGCCGAAAGAACCTTTCGAAGCCGCAGCGATCGACGGGGCCAACGGCATCCAGACATTCTTGCGGCTTACACTGCCGATGCTGCGCAAGGTGATAGCGGTCGCCGTACTGATCCGCGGCGTCGATCTCTTCCGCATCTATGACTACGTCTACATCATCACTGCCGGCGGGCCAGGCACGGCTACCGAAACGCTTTCATTCTATGCCGGCCGCATCTACTTCACCGGAGACTTCCCCTACGCCGCGACCCTGTCGCTGATTGTGCTGGTTGTGCTGATCGCCGTGTCCAACGTCTTTGTCAGGCTTTTCAAGGTGAGGTTCTGATGGAGCCGTCCCGCGTCCAGATGATCACCCGCGACGTGCTCGCCGTGTTGGTGGTGGCGATCTTCATGTTCCCGATCGCCTGGTGGGCTCTGTCCTCCGTCAAACCCTACTCCGCGATCTTCGAACGCAGCGGACCGGTCTACACCGGTTTCACGCCGACGCCGGACAATTACCGCGTGACGTTGCTTGGCGTCTCGCGCGTCGACATAGGCATGGAACAGGGCGGCGAGGCGGCGGGGGTGATCAAGGGGGGCGCCAGTTCCTACGATTCCCGCCAGTCGCTTCTCGACAGCGCGATCATAGCTGTCGGCTCGACGGCACTGACGCTGTTGCTGGCGACACTGGCCGCATATTGTCTGTCACGAATGCAGTTCAGGGGCCAGCAGTCTTTCCTTTTTTGGATCCTCTCGCAGCGCTTCATGCCGCCAATCGCGATCGTCATACCGGTCGTTTTCATGTTCCGGGATCTCGGATTGCGCGACACCTATACGGGGCTGATCCTCGTTCACAGTTTGATCAACCTGCCGCTGGCCGTCTTGCTTTTGAAGTCGTTCTTCGACGATGTCCCGCGCGAGGTCGACGAGGCGGCACTGATTGACGGCGCTACGCGCTGGCAGACGTTTCGACGTGTGGTCGTTCCCATGGTCAAAGGTGGCATCGCCGCGACAGCTGTGCTGTGTTTCATCTTTTCATGGACCGAGTTCCTGCTCTCTCTGTTCCTGACAACGTCGATCCGCACTGTGCCGGTGAAGATTTCGACTTTTGTCACCTCGACCGCGACCGAGTGGGGCTACATCACAGCACTTGGCACGTCCGCGATCATACCCAGCTTCATCTTTATCCTACTGGTTCAACGGCATCTGGTCCGGGGCCTCACCCTCGGATCGCTGAAGGAGTGAGGCCCAAACGAGAAGCATTAAACAAATCGCAAAGGAGGAACGATCATGAGCTTCAGAGAACACGACAAGAAGACATTCGTCGCCGATACCTGCAATGACTTTACGGCGAACCGAATGACCAAACGCGACTTCATGAGGAAGATGGCGCTGGCTGGCGTTGGCTTTTCTGCCTTTGGCTCGGCCATGCTGGGCGGCGGCCGCTCCAATCGCCCCGGGCTGGGCCTGGGGGTCGAAGAAGCCCGCGCCCAGGACACGGATATGCTGAAGTGGCTGGCCGATGTCGGCAAACCCTATGCCGGCACGAAAATCCGTTACACTTCGGAAGCGACGCCGCCAACGATCGTCGCCAACCAGCTCGTCGCTGGTGAGTTCACCAAGGCGACCGGCATTGAGGTCGAGGTCGAGATCGTCCCGCTGGAACAGGTTCTCGCCAAGGCTACGCAGGACGTACAGGGCCAGCTGGGCACCTATGACGTCTACTATCTCGACCAGTCTTGGATGGCGACGTTTGCTCAGGATGTCATCGATCCGCGCGAATACTACGGCCAGAACAAAGAACTGGCGATGCCAGATTTCGACTGGGACGATTTCTCCAAGCCGCTTGTCGATGGCATCGCCATGTATAATGGCAAACAATGCGGTATTCCCTTCGATATCCCGATCTTCATCCTGATGTATCGGAAAGACCTTTTCGACAAACACAATATCGCGTTGCCGACAGACCTCGACGCCTATCTCAAGGCCGTGCAGGCTCTCACAGAGGCGGAAAAGGGCAATGGCATCTTTGGCACCGCCTGCCAGGCCAAGTCCGGCCATTATTCGCTCGAATGCGACTGGACCTTCGCACTGTGGGGGCATGGCGGCTCGATCTTCAACAAGGACAAGAAGTTTGTCGGCAACGACGAGCGCGGGGTGGCCGGGCTAAAATTCTACCAGGAGCTGGTCAAGAACTCGCCGCCCTCCGCGACGACATGGACCTGGGATGGTCAGGGGCAGGCCCTGACACAGGGACAGGCCGCCATGGCAATCACCTGGGGCGAGGATTTCCCCGGCTTCGATGCCAACGATTCCAAGGTCAAAGGACTGTTCGAGGCTCTGCCGGCGCCCAAGGAGGTCCCCGGCCGTCGCGCCGTCGCCGATTGCGGCTTCAATGAAATCCCGGCCGTCGGCCACCAGGGCGGTTCCACGATCTCGCTGTCGCAATATTCCAAGAACAAGGAAGCAGCATGGCTGTTCATGCAGTGGGTCTGCTCGAAGGACGTGATGGCACGGGTGTCGACGCTGGGCGGCGGCGCCTCGCCGATGCGCAATTCCTCCTTCACCGACCCTCGGGTCAAGGCGAAAGCCGTTGTTGGACCGGGTACCACACGCCATTTCGACGCGATCAAATACACCATCGACAACCAAATGGGATCGGAGCCGGACATGCCGATTTGGGCAGATTTGTCGAACAATGACATCCCGGTTGAGCTCGGCAAGCTGCTAACGGGCCAAGACTATGGCGGCGACGCCAAGGCATGCCTGGATGCCATTGCCGGTATTGTCGACGGCAAGGTCAAGGATGCCGGCCTTTAGCGTGATACTCCAGTGATTTCGGCGACGGGCGGTTTCGACCGCCCTCGCCCCTTTGGCAAAATGGTGGCAATGGTTCCGGATCTCGTCATCGGCATTGATTCCTCGACCTCGGCGACCAAGGCGATTGCCTGGGACCGCAACGGTCGCGCCGTGGCGGAGGGCCGTGCGTCGATAGCAATGTCCAACCCTCGTTCCGGGTATTTCGAGCAGGATCCAGCCGAGTGGTGGGCCTCGACGGTTACAGCGCTCCGCACCGTGACGGCAACAGTTTCGCCGGCACGCATTGCCGGCCTTGCCATTTCCAACCAGCGCGAAAGCTTCGGCCTTTTCGATGAGCAGGGGGAAGCGATCGGGCCCGCAACTCTCTGGCTCGATGAGCGTGCCCGCCACAAGGCACGCCGTTTCGGCGAGTTCTTCGGCGCGGCACGCATCCATGCCATATCCGGCAAGCCGCTGGACGTCATCCCGTGCCTCTATCGCATGATCTGGTTCCGCGAGGAGCAGCCCGAAATCTTTGCCCGGGTGCAGCGAATGGCCGAGGTGCATGGCTACCTGGTCTTTCGCTTGAGCGGCCGGTGGGTAACGTCGACCGCCTCCGCAGACCCAATGGGCGTGCTCGATATGCGAGCCATGGACTGGTCCAACGAGATACTGGACGCGGCCGGAGTCCCACGGCCAATGATGCTGGATCTGGCGCGGCCTGGCACCATCTTGGGCCAATTGACCCCGCAAGCCGCCATGCTGACGGGCTTGCGGGAGGGCACGCCGATCGTCGCTGGCGGCGGCGACGGTCAGTGCGCCGGCACGGGCTCTGGTGTCTTACAGGCGGGCTGCGCCTACATAAACCTCGGCACGGCGGTCGTCTCCGGCAGCTTCGGCATCGACTACGTCCATGACCCGGCCTTCCGCACCGAGACGGCGGTCGCCGAGGATGGATATATCTACGAAACGTGCCTTCGCGCCGGCACTTTTCTCATCGACTGGATGACGCGTGAAATGCTTGGCGCCGATCTTGGTGGGTCCAGGGGCTCCCTGCAGACACTTGAGGCCGAGGCCGCCGCCAGCCCGATCGGAGCAGGCGGGATAATGCTCCTGCCCTATTGGCAGGGCGTCATGGATCCGCACTGGGACAGCGCCGCCCGCGGTGTAATTGCCGGGCTTTCCGGCTCGAGCCGCCGGGGCGACCTTTACCGCGCCGTGCTGGAAGGAATAGCGCTGCACCAAGCCGCGACAAGTCAGCGGGCCGCTGCCGCGGCTGCTCAGAACATCGACCGTTTCATCGCGATCGGCGGAGGAGCGAAGTCCGACCTGTGGATGCAGATTCTGGCGGATGCACTCAATTGTCCCATAAAACGTTCTACGACCGTGGAAGCCTCCTCGCTCGGAGCGGCAATGGCCGCGGCAAAGGGGGTGGGCTGGTTTTCCACGATCGCAGAAGCCTCTCTCACGATGGCCGCCGAACCCGCCAGGTCCTTCGAACCCGATGCGGACCGTGCCGGCCGCTATGCCGAACTTCTTGCGATTCACGCCGATCTTTGGCCAACGCTTTCCGCTTGGAACCAGCGACTCGCGGCTTTCGTGGAGGCTGACCATGGCTGAAACGATCAACTGGAACGCCTTGATCGAGGATGTTGTCGCAGGACGCTGGAAGGATCCCAACACAGGCGCGGCCGCCGACCTGCCGTTCCAAACGATCGAATTGCTGGAGACAACCGAGGGTCGCGAGGCGGATCTCGTTGCACCTCTGACGTTGGGCAGCCGCATCGCAGTAGTGTCCGACGTCAACACCGTCGAAGTGATGGGTCGGCGCGTCGCGAAGGGGCTGCGTGCCATCGCCGATGTCGACGAAATCGTGCTGCCTCCAGATCTCGCCTGCGACGAGGCGACGATCCAGATGGTCAGAGAGAGGACGCGTCACTCCGACGGGGTCGTGGCCGTGGGATCCGGCGTCCTCAACGACAGCTGCAAGCATGCAACCTTCCTCGACGACCGGCCTTATGCCGTCTTCGGCACGGCAGCGTCGATGAATGGCTACGGCGCCTCGACAGCGTCGGTGACCTTGGCGTCAGGGCTCAAAATCTCGCTGCCCTCGCACGCTCCGCGCGGCATCTTCCTGGATCTTGGCGTTTCGGCCGCAGCGCCGACCTGGCTCAGCGCCGCCGGACTTGGCGACAGCCTTTGCCGTTCCACCGCGCAGATCGATTGGTGGGCCTCGCATCGGCTGTTCGGCACCTACTATTCCGACGTGCCCTACTTGCTGCAGGCGGGCGATGAGGAACCCATGCTGGCCCATGCGTCTGGCCTTGCCAGGCATGACATCACCGCAGTCGGGCACCTCCAGCGAGTCTTGACGCTATGCTCGATGGGCGTCTGCTTCGCCGGCGTTTCACATCCCGGCTCCATGGGAGAGCACCAAATCTCCCACTGGATCGACATGTTCGCGCGAGAGCATCATCCCGGTACCACTCACGGTCAGCAGGTTGGGGTTGCCTCGCTGGTCATGGCGCGTCTGCAAGCCAGGCTGATGGACACGGAAGAGCCGCCGCAGGCAAGGCCGACCCTTGTCGATGAGACCGCGATGCTGGCCCGCTATGGGGCGCAACTTGGACCACTTTGCATTGCGGAGATGAAGAAGACAGCACTCGATCACAGCCAGACGGAAGCCTTCAACCGCAAACTTTGGGAAATCTGGCCGGCTCTGCGCCGGGAGCTTCGTCCGATGGCAACGCCGGTTGCCCGCATGGAGGAGGCGCTCAAGGCTGCGGGAGGGCCGCTCACCGGAGCAGAATTAGGTCTACCGCGACAGCTTTGGCACGACGCCATTCGCTACTCGCGAGAAATCCGTGGCCGCTGGTCCTTTGTTAATCTGGCCGCCGATGCGGGGCTCCTTGAAGAGTTCCTGGAGAGCGAATGGTGAACCGTATTGGATCGCCGCCGGCATGTCGCAAGGCGAAGCCAACAGGGTAAGCGCAATAGAAGGGATCGCAATTTATGGCCTCTGTCACCATCAGCAACATAAGGAAGGAGTATGGCGCCGTCGAGGTGATCCCTGGGCTCGATCTTTCGATCGAAGATGGCCAGTTCGTCGTGCTGTTGGGGCCGTCCGGGTGCGGCAAGTCCACTCTGCTACGCATGATAGCCGGTCTTGAGCCAATCACGTCCGGTGCGATCGCCATCGGCGACAGGGTCGTCAATACTCTTCATCCCAAGGATCGCAACATCGCGATGGTCTTCCAGAATTATGCGCTTTACGCCCACATGACGGTCTTCGACAACATGGCCTTTTCCATGCAGTTGAAGAAACGCTCCAAGGAAGAAATCAATCAGAAGGTGGGATGGGCGGCGTCGATCCTCAACCTCACTCCCTATCTCGAACGGTATCCCCGCCAGCTTTCGGGCGGCCAGCGGCAGCGCGTTGCCATGGGCCGAGCCATCGTGCGCGATCCAACCGTATTCCTGTTTGACGAGCCGCTGTCCAACCTCGACGCCAAACTGCGCGTGCAGATGCGGACGGAAATCAAGGAACTCCATCAGCGGTTGAAGACCACCACCGTCTACGTCACGCACGACCAGATCGAGGCTATGACCATGGCCGATGTCATCGTCATCATGCGCGACGGCCACGTCGAGCAGATCGGGCGGCCGCTTGATGTCTACGATCACCCCGCAAATCTCTTTGTCGCCTCGTTCATCGGCTCGCCTGCAATGAATTTGTTCCATGGCGAGGTGGCGCCCGAGCGCGATGCCTGGGTGGTGCGGACAGACAAGCTATCTCTCCCGCTGCCGCCGAAGGCTGCGGTCCGGCCCGGGCAGAAGGTGATCTATGGTATTCGCCCCGAACATCTTCGACCGGTGGCCAACTGGAGCGGCATCCCGACGACGGTCAACGTTGTGGAGCCGACCGGCCCCGAGATTCATATCTTTGCAAGCATGGGCGACAGCACGATCTGCTCGGTGCTGCATGATCGCATGGAACTCTCTCCCGGAGCCGTGATCCATCTGGAGCCGATGCCTGACCGAATCCACCTGTTCGATCAAGACAGCGGCAAAAGACTGGACAAGGAGAGCAATTGAATGGCGCGGATCGTTATCCTCGGCGCCGGCGTCATGGGCTCTGCCATGACCCTTCCGGCCGCTCACGCGGGTAACCGCATCACTCTCGTTGGCACCCATCTCGATGAGGAAATCATTGGCTCCGTGGCGGGCACAGGTCATCATCCGCGCCTCAACATTACTCTACCTGGCGCAGTAACCGCCTGTTCCTGGACTGCCTTCGGGGCAGCGATGAAGGAGGGGCCCGATCTGCTTGTACTCGGCGTCTCGTCGGCCGGCGTTCCCTGGGCGATCGACCGCATTGCTGAGAGCATCGAGTCGCCAGTGCCGATACTGATGATCACAAAAGGCCTCGCCGCGAGCGACGCAGGCATTGAAATCCTGCCACATCTGCTCGCTCGCGAGATTGAACGGCGCACCGCCTTGACCATCCCAGTGATGGCTGTCGGCGGACCCTGCATTGCCGGCGAGCTGGCGGCACAGCGTGATACCTCAGTGATTGTGGCCGGGCACGACCCGGACCAGATTGCTGCGGCGTCCCACATTCTGCGAGCTCCCTTCTATCACATGCGACCGTCGTCCGATCTCGTCGGTGTCGAGATCTGCGCCGCTTTCAAGAATTTCTACACGCTGGCGGTTGGCGCTCCGATCGGACTGCTGGAGCGCGACCACAAGGCGCCAAATGGTGCCCTCATGCACAACCTTGCCTCGTCCCTTTTTTCGCAATCGCTCGCCGAGATGGCCATTTTGGTCGAAGCCCTGGGCGGAAGAATCGAAACAGTGCAGGGACTGGCTGGCTCCGGTGATCTTTATGTGACCTGCCAAGCCGGCCGCAACGGCCGCATGGGACGCTTGCTTGGCCGCGGCTTGCCTTATTCCGTAGCCAAGCGGGAACATATGAGCTCGGACACGGTCGAGGGCGCGCAACTGGCGCTGGATCTTGGCCAAACATTGGAGAAAATGATGGCGCAAGGTTTACTTCCGGGCGATCACCTGCCGCTGACGGCTGCCATCATCGACGCGATTTGCCATGATGCCCCGCTGGGCTTGTCCTTCGACCGCTATCACCGGTGCTAAGGACGATGCCAGAAAGTCAACCAACGCTTGATATCGATTCGGACACGGCGCCGCCGAGCCGTTCGTAGCCCGCGCAGTGGACAGAATGTTGTGATGGAGAAACCACCCCGAAAAAAACGTGATGGCCGCCACGCCGTAACCAGCTCCGTCTCGACGGATCGTGAGGAAGGGCTCCTCGTCCGCGCCGCCTGGCTGGCGTATGTCGGAGACCTCACGCAAGCCCAAATCGCCAAGTCCCTTGGCCTAACTCGCCTTCGCGTCAATCGAATGCTGGCGCAGGCCCGCGAGCGGGGGATAGTTCAGATCCGCATCAATTCGAAGGTGGCGAACTGCATTGAGCTGGAGAACCGGTTGCGTCATAGCTACGGCGTCTCGGATCCAATCGTGGTTCCGACACCGCCCGATCCTGCTCTGCTACCCCAAGTCATCGCAGCCGCCGCCGGGCAAGCCCTGTCGCTCAGGATCCGCGACGGGATATCGGTGGGCGTGGGATGGGGTCGCACGCTCCAACTCAGCCTCCGGTCGGTGACTGTACGTCCGGTCAAAGGGATGTCCGTCGTTTCCTTGCTCGGCGGACTGACGCGCGGGTCGGCGATCAACATCTATGAGATGGCGTCGCGGCTCGCTGCGCTCTACGAGGCGGAATGTTTCTACATCGCCGCACCGGTGTTCACCGATACCGAGGCCACGCGCGATCTGCTGATGCGCCAGTCGATCCTGGAAGACGCCTTCACACATGCCCGCGACGTCGATGCCGCTTTCGTCTCGGTCGGTGCGGTGCATAAGGACGCAACCATTTTTCGGATCGGGCTGATAGGCGAGGACGATCTCATATCGCTGCACCAGGCAGGCGCCGTCGGCGATATTTGCGGCCACTGGATCGATGCCGATGGACAGCTCGTCGATCACCCGCTCAACCATCGTGTGATAGGCCTCGCTCCTGAAAGCCTGCGCGACATCGACACCGTCATCCTGCCCTCCGGTGGCCTCGACAAGGTTCCGGTGCTGCGCGCGGTGCTGCGTCTCGGTGTCGTCGATGTTTTGATCACGGACGAGCAAACCGCCGCGGCGATCCTTGCAGAAAAGCCCTAGCTTAGACGGGCCTTTGGCATCGGTTGCCAAAGATCGAGTGAAACAGCGCCTTGCGCGCGGCTGCAACGGGCCAGGACAAAGCCACGACCACCTTCTTATTCAGTGGTCGCAGGGTCAATCCCTGCATCGCCTACCAGCCAGCGCACCGATCCCGTTGGATATCACGCTCAAAGCGTCCACTGAAAAAGGCAACTGGCGCGAACTTATCGCATGACCGCTAAATCAGTCCTCTGCGAACGTTTAGGTGAGTGAACGCCGTCACCAGGATTGCACCGACCATGAAGTAGAGCGTGGGAATGGCGTGGCCGTTGTGGAACTGGAAACCAGCACAAAGGAGGGCTAGCACAACGGCGAGAAAGGCGGTTAGACGCGAGAAGTTATCCGACATGGGGCGACCTTTGAAAACGGGTGGCCGCCCTCAATCGGCCGCGCGCTCAATAAAGCGCTTTGCACCGTCCTGCAAGCTCGGCCTGGTGTAGGCTCTTGGCCCGACACAACCCGACGCTCACAGGTTCTCCACTGTGCCCTGTTGGGGGCGGAGCGGGCTGGCGAAGCCCGTGATGACACATTTGCCACTCTGGCGCCTCCCGTGGACTGGTGCGGGCCGGGCATGGCGGGTATCGAAATCCTGCCGTCGAACACGCTCCTGATCCTCGCAATCTCGCTACGCGAATAGCCGCGACCAGAACCTGCCGAGTGCACACAATTTACGCAGAATACGACCCTTTTCGCCACGTTTCGATCTCTCAGTGCACACGGAGCGCACACAAAAACGGCCACCTACACGAAACTCTCGTCCGGCTCCTGGCGTGTCCAAGTCCGTCGCAAAGATCGCTACGTCAGCGAGACCTTCCTGCGCCCCGACGACGCACGGTGCTGGGGACCGAAACCGAGCGCCAGGTCGATCGCGGTGAGACGCCGACCAAGTCTCCTTTAAGACATCTGGGGAAGTGTAACCTCGCAGCTCTCGATCGCGAACGGCTAATTCGTTTTGGTCGCGATGGGGCCGCCCAAGGTGCCGGACTCGTCTCCACCGAAATAGGCCAGGAGGAAGAGGAAATGGAAATCTCTGACGAGGGAGATCTTATCGAGAGCTGGACTCCAAGTTTCTGCAGATAGTTAAGCCCTGCCGTTCGTACGGATTTACGCGGCTTGTGTCGAACGACCACATCAACTTTGTAATCGAGCCGGCCCAGGCACCGAACAAGGCGATCGATTGAAAACTTCCCCGTACGGCCGGTGACGATCGCTGATACGTCTGGCTGTTTCATGCCAAGCAGTTGAGCCGATTTCGCCTGGGTCAGGCGCCGACGCTTGATAATGGCGCGGATCTCACGAGCCAGCTTGGCCTTGAGCAATTCGACCTCTTGCCGGAAATATTCCCGTTTGAGCAAAAGGGTCTGTGCCCGGCTCTCAAGAGTATTCGGGTAGCCCAGACCCCGGCTCTCGATAAGATTCGCGAGAGGCAGTGCCAGTTCGCCTCGAGGAATATATGTGACACGCCCCAGAGCAAAGCCGCAATCTGCAGGCTCCGCGCCGCCCACCAGGTTTTGTCGATATCAAGGTCGACGGCGCCCTCTTTCCACGGCGTCCATCCCTTGCCGGGCCGCTCGGTCAGATCACAATCGAGCATGCCGCAGATCATGCTTAAGTCGCGACTTATTGCCAAGCCTCGGGCAAACTGCCATCGCGGTGCTGCATCGCCTCCGCGATCACTTCGAAGACGCTGCCGACTTCCTCATAGATCTCGCTTACCGCGACGCCCTCTCGGTCCGCAGCTTCCATCACCTGGTCAACTAGATCGTTTATCGCGGCCGGGTCGTCGGTCACCGCATCCGGCAGATGCTCTGCCATCCACCGGTCGAGGAAATTGGCGCCGCGTGTGCTCATTTTTCCATAAGCATCCGGCGCATATTAGGTTCCGCTAGAATACAGGGAGCGCTGGGATCAAAGGGAACCCAATTAGGCAGATTCATCTACGTCAGCCCCTCTAAGGAACCTCGCCAGAACAGCGGTCGGTGATGCAGCAACGAAATTGCCTGTCGCCGCCGATCGGCTGACCCCTTAGTTCGTTCGGATGCTTTGTGCGAGCTGCCTTAAAGAGCGCATAAACCCTTAGCCGGCGAGACGACGCGGCCCCCCGCTAATCTCGCCGGTTAGGCTCGGCGTCCTTCAGGCAACCCTCTTGCTTCATGGCGCCGAGCCGACAAGACTCTGCTTGCCTTGACACCGCGCTACCCAGGCCAGAACGCTGCTGTCCCGAAGATCACGGCAATTCCGAGTGCCGCTAATGCCATGATCGCGACCATTGTGACCTCGAACGGGCCACCGCCATTCCCTTTGTCCGACATTATGGGTGATCCCCAACACACGCCACCAACCGTCGTGTGCCGGCCTCGTGAGGTCACTTACAATGTTAATGGTCTTCCTTGTATCTTCCAGGGAGGCCTTGCGATATCGCGGCCGCTCGGTTGTCGAGCGCCGCCTGCAAACGTGCAGCGACGACAAGGATGCTATCAGCGATCGGTTGAGGGATCAGCCTGGGTCATGGCTGGACTAACATTTGTTTCCCCGGAATGTTCCCGCTCGCCGGCACCGGAACCAAAGCGGAATATGACGATTTCCTAATGGAAGGGACCCAACGGACGCAAAACAATGGTTGAAATTTTCGAGATGGAGCTTGCCAAGGCCAGGCTGAGTGTAAACCAAGCTGAATCCGAACTCACACGTGTCGAACGGATGTTGGACAAGCGATATGGCGTGGGCATCGACATCACCCTCTGTGACACCGTACGAGACGCGCAAAGACGGGTCGCTGAAGCCAGAGAGCAGCTGAAGAAGGTGAAGGCCGGCGCCTAAGCTCGCCGCCGCCTAGACTCACGGCTATGGCCAAGGGCATCAACATCGGCGATGAGGTCGCCATCACCGCGACCGTTCGGCGGCGGGTGACGGAGGACCGGGTGAGCGTTTCCATCCCGTCTTATGGGCAGCCGCATTCGGTCATCGACACATCAACAAACGTGCAGAAGGGGCAGCACATCGAGTTGATCGGCAACGTTACGCACCTACTCGACAAAAACCGCGTAACGGTCAACCTGGGCATTCCCGTGACCGTCGATGCCGCTGTCGCCAGGCTGGTGAATGCCTACAAGCCGCCGACCAGAAAGGCGTCGCTGGTGGACAAGCCGACATGAGGGCGGGCCGCCAACCTGCAAGCAAGGAACCGCAACAGAAGCGCTCATGCCTTCCGACAAACGAAAGCGAAGGTTCGCTTTTCGCCCTTGGTCTCCGTGACACACGCACCCAGTTTTCCTCCTGACGCCATAATGTGAAAGGCTGGCCCATGTGTGCCCCTGCCGCCTTGAAGGGAAGCTGTGCCATGAGCATGCTCGAAGACACCACCGATCCGCTGGCCCTGATCTGAACCTGATATTGCGGCATGTCGCCCCCCGGGGATTGCTGTACCGTGAGTCAATCAGCTTTAGCTAAAATAGTTTCCGGAACTTTTGCCATGGCGGGATGTTGCTGGCCGCATGACGAAGCCTTCAGACCTTGGAACCGCCCATTAAGGGCAACCCGCACGAGCCCTCCGAGGAGGGCGACCTTTTCTATAAGTGCAAGATCTGCGGACAGCCGGTCGACATGCGCGATCTGCGTCAGGTGATGTGGCACGAGAAGCCGAGGCATGAGCGGCTGAAGCCCGAAGTCGTCAAAGGCTCCTGAAACGCAAAAAGCCCGCCGGCCGGAGCCAGCGGCTCAACGACAGAATGGTTGCTCACAGCCGGCGAACCGCCCTATGATCGGCAGGGTTGGGAATAAGATGGCGCCAAGGTTCATAGCAAAGCAGCTTTCCTGGCCGGCTGGTATTGCCGGCTGGCTCGTCCGAGCTGGTATGAACCGGGGCAACGCCCGGCTGAACAACTTCGCTCTCGATCAATTACAGCTGGTTCCGAAAGATCGAGTGCTGGAAGTCGGTTTCGGCGGCGGCGCAGCAGTGCAGCGCCTTCTCCCTGGCGCGTCATTCGTGTGCGGTGTTGATCGCTCCCGCGATGTGGTGAGCGCTGCCGCTCGCCAGTTTGCCGATGCGGTGCGCGACGGACGAGCAGAGTTTCACGTCGGCGCGGTTGAAAAGCTGCCCTTGCCGGATGCGACATTCGACAAAGCCCTCAGCGTCCACACAGTATACTTCTGGCAAAGCCTGAAAGCCGGATCTGCTGAGTTGGCACGAGTTCTCAGGCCCGGCGGGCGAATCGTTTTGGGCTTCCTTCCCAAGGCGCATATGGACCGGATGAACATGCCAGCAGATATCTTCATCCCACGTGAGCCGGACGAGATCACAGCTGCTCTGCAAGGTGTGGGGTTCAGCGAGACGGAGGTTCGAAAACCGAACTCGGAGACGGCATGGGCCGTCGCGACAGGTATACGAAACTGAGCTATCCGCGTGCGGAACGCTGCGGCAACAAAGGTTCCGCCTGCTCTTTAGCATTCACTAATGCTGTCTGGACTCTCTCCCGCAATGGAAGCATTCTCTGCCCGGGAGACGGGCTTTGGGCAAAGACCAGCTTAATATAGGCGCCGATCAGGCTAACAGGTGGCGCAAAGGCACGTCCGGAACGCCCATGCGGCTGGTCTTGGTCACCGTGGCTGCTGCCGCTGCCTTCGCCACCCAATATGTCATGAACCATGCCGCATCGTTGCCATCGGCAATATCAACTTGGGTCGACCCTCTACCTCCGCCTTTGGGCGGGCGCGCCACGGTCATCGATGGTGACACTGTCGAGATCGCTGGCCAGCGAATTCGCTTCAATGGCATCGATGCGCCGGAGAGCAAACAGTATTGCAATGACGCCAAGGGCTTCGAATATCCTTGCGGTCGACAAGCTGCCCAGGCCCTAGACGAATTCCTGGCTGCATCGAGACCGCTCTACTGCGGCTTCGTGGATCGCGACCGATACGGCCGGCTTGTCGGCGATTGCTACCGAGCCGATCTCAAAAGCGTCCAGAAGTGGCTTGTCGCACAGGGCCTCGCTCTAGACTGGCCCCGCTATTCGAAGGGGGCATTCGCAACCGAGCAGGCGTCCGCTAAGGCGGCCAAGCGAGGCCTATGGCAGGGCCACTTCGATCAGCCCTGGGACTGGCGAGCCGCCAATGCCGATAAGGTGGAGACGGTCAGCGAACAGTCAACCGGCTTCGGGCTTCTCGGCAACCTCACCTGCATTATCAAAGGCAACATCTCGATCAACACCGGAGAGCACATCTACCACGTTCCCGGCCAGGAACATTACTGGGAGACGAAGATCAGCCCGCAGTACGGCGAGCGCTGGTTCTGCAGCGAGGCTGAGGCGCAAGCGGCCGGCTGGAGGAAAGCGCGGCGGTGACGGGCACCGATCAATGGCCGGCCGTGCCGGTCTACAACCCCCGTGATTACGCTCTCATCCTAAAGCTTTCGGAAGCCGGTGATCTGCCGCCGACCTGGGACGAGTGGTGGGAGAAATTCAGAGCGTCCGAAGCTGAGCAACGTCGCCGGGGCTCTCCCGCAATTAGGGTACGTGTCCACCCCGGAAAGTTCAAAGCTTGGCTTCAGGACAACTCGCTCTCGTCATCGGAGCAGACACGGCAGCAATTCGCGCAACAACTGCTCGATAGGAAAAGAGCCAGAAATGCACAGCGTCTTGCTGGCGAAATATCACCGGCTACATGGACCCAGGCTCCCGTCCGGCCACCACATTGTATGGACATGCCGGTAGAGGTGCTTGCCTACGTCCTGTTGACGATCGCGATAATATGCTCCGCCCTGGTCGCGCTGAAGGATGGCTGGCACGATTGGATGGTGCGCCAACTGCTCAATTGGCCCCCCTTGTAGCAATTGGATACCGAACGGCGCTGTTAACTGGTTGTTGGAAAGGGATCGTTTAGCGTTCGCTGATGGAAACCGTTTTCGACGATCTGACCCGCGCCGTGAAGGTGCCTCTGATCACCCATGCGAAGAGATTCGCGCCTGTTGCTGCAGCGCTGGCGCTCAGCACGGTGTTCGCCCTGGCCAAGGCTCCATCGTTTCCAGGTGACAAGCGACGATGCGATGGCTGCCTGTCGGGCTGGTGAAATCGACATCCTCGACCACGGCGTCCGATGCCGACCCTTCTTGTGTGAAATTGGTGATCGTCGGCTCGCAAACACCGATCGCCGGGACGGCGCCGGTGATCTCCTGGCGCTTTCCGCTTGAAGCGACGTCACCCCATCACCGGCGCAGCGTTCAAACCATTGCCAAGGGTCCAGACGATGAGGCTTGCGGCTTGAGCTCCGGCGCTGCCGGTGTAGACGATATCGGCCGTCACCAGCGCGCAAGCCTGGCAGACGAAGAAATTTAGCCAGCCGCCGGAGATGAACCCCAAAACTGCTTCACGTGCGCTCCATTCCGTCGCGGCGGCGCCGTTGACGGTCAATCCGACGCCCGAAGATCCGAATGGGCTCTCGCGAACGGCACCGACCACCATGACGTCATTTGCGCCGAAATAATCAGCCCCGGCAAAAAAATCCCTGGATAAGCACCCAGCGGTTACAGCCCTCGTTTGCGGTTTCGATTGTCACCCGCCCGCCCCCTGTCTGACCGGCGACGGCCATGTCAGTGCTCGTGGCGCCTAGTGGAGCGATATGCCCTTCGACGAGTTCGACTGCCTTGTCGGCGATCGGCATTAACTCCGTTTCTACGAAGGCCTCAAGCTTGGCCGGGATCTCTTGCGCGTCCGTGTCGGGATCGGCCATGAGATGCGCGGGGTATTTTTCGGCTGCGGTATGGGCAGCATCGCGGAGGTCATTCATGGCAGCATGATGCTGTCGCTTTGTCCGTCGGCCTGGCGGCGCTCATGGAGATGCCGGGTGATGGCTGTGGCGAGCAGATCGCGCTCTCGCTCGTTGGGTACTCGACCGAGGTGATTGATCAGCGCCTGAACGCAGCTCGTGACCAGGGCTTGGGTGTAGCCGGCGTCATTGCTCATCGGTACTGCCTTTCTCGTCCAGTGCCCTGCGCTTGGCTGCCCCACGGTTGACTTCCGCAAGCCTGGCCTCAACTTTTTGGCCGAACACGCGGCGCAGCACGCGCTCCCGGATCGCGGCCTGGTGCGCCTTGAACCCCAGGGTCTCATTCATGGTTAGCGGCGTCCCGTCCGCGCTTCACCGCCAAGGTGAAATTGTTGACGTCGGAGGGACCCTTGCATTCGGTGTCGCAGCACCATAGGCTTCCGGCGCGGCTCACCATGTCGCCAGGCAGATATGTGCGCGTGTGATCGAACACGCCGCGGAAGATCGGCGCGATGGTGACGTAGTGGGTCGATCTGAGACTTCGCCATTTCGGATGATCCGGCGAACAACTGTTCTGCCGCCATCTTCGATCAATTCGTCGATTTCGAAGGGCTCGCTCGAGCTTGGCCGCGCGGGCTTCAATCTCGGCGAAGCGTTCGTCGAAGCCGGAGGCGCTTCGAGGAATTCAGAACCGACCGGTGGAACTGGCCAAGGCCAACGCGTGCGGCGATGTCGATTTCCTGGCCGCCATGTTTGAGGTGCTGCTCGAACTAGATGCCTTCATGCTTCGAAGGTAGCGCGGGGAATTTGTGCGTTACGGTTTAGCGTCACGCCGAAATTCACTTCAGGTCGAAGCGCATGCGCCGCAGCAGCGCCGCCAAGATCTTTGCCGGGTCGTCGTCGTCCCATGCGGGCAGATCACCATTCGTCAACAGGCCGTCGATGGTGTCGGCGATCTTGTCGTGCTTGCGCCTGGCACGACATGCGCGGCCGCGCAGCTTGGCGAGTTCCCGCCGCCTGCTCATCTGGTGTCAGCGATCGCTGCGGCCGGCCGACTTTACGCTCAGCCACTCACGACGCCCACCTGTGCGCCGGCGCCGCAGGAACCAATGCTGCCGGCGCCTGTTGATTCTGCGAAGGGATGGCAAACCGAAAGGGTGCCGAAAAATGGTTGACCTTACAGTTCTGGAAATGGCCGCGGCCAGGCAGCGCGTCAAGCGAGCCGAGTTCTCCGTCAAGCAGGCAAAGGCGATGCTCGACGACAATCACGGGATTGCGATCAGCCTTGCCCTTTGCAGCCGCATACGAGCCGGGCAAGCGCGCGCGAAAGCCGCCCGTCGGCGTCTGCTGAAAATCGCTCCACCCACAAGCGTGCGTTGAGGAGCCGCTACCATGACGATGCTGTTCGAACCACTTGACTCGAACTACGAAGAGCGCGCCGATCTCCACCGAGCCGCTCGGCTTGCGATGCTGCATGAGAGGCTGGCTAAGCGCCTTGAGCGCATTGACCGCGCCGCCGACGAGGTTGAGCGCGCCGCGGATCTCTTGGTCGATGTGACGCACGGCTCGGCCGTCGACGCTTTCCAGGACGCAGTGCGCAGCAATTCCTCGGCGGCTTTCCTTCGCCTGGATGCAGGCCAAACCTTGGGAATGTGACTTCGGCGGGCGGCAACCGGCGCCGACCGAAAAATGGGAATTCTTACGCTTTTGCCCAACACCGGAGCCCAGCGGTCGGCACCTCAACGGTGCGTGGAAAAGCCGACGGCCCCGGGGGAAGTTGCAACTTTTCGCGGCGATGCTGCTACGGACCGCTTGGCTCGAAAACTCCCACGATTGCAGATTGGTCATTGTTCTGGCCCGAACCGTCACGCCCCTTGGGCGTACCAGCAAAATCAATATGTTAGTTCGCTCATTCAAATTTCGGTCCCCATAAGTGACCCGAGAAGCAGTGCTACGGCAGCCGCTTCAGCTGCTGCGCGATAGCCGAGTCGCAGCAGCATTCGCGGCAACCTCAATGTGTCGCCTGATCTGGGCTACGATGCGCAAAGGTTGGGTGGATGGTTCTCAAGCCATCAACCATCGATGCGAGGCGAGCGTCGAAGCTGCCGTCAACCACAATGTCTACACGCCGCAGTCCGCTCGGAACTCGGATGATGACGATCCACTGTATCGGTTCACTACGCGACTGACCGTCGCCGGAATATCCCCCCTCCCCAGAGGAACGGACGGGCGACACCTATGAGGTCACAATCTATGACGACAGCTTGGGCTCAGGCGACATTCGTGCGACGCTCAAGGATGTGCAGGAGCGCGACGAGCACGGCCCGTCCAAATATCGTCAATACCGCGGTAGGCAGATTCCGATCTACAAGCCACTCCCCGGCATGGGGCTCATCGACAAGATCCGCGGCGAGCCACGATGGACACCTTGGCTTTCGTGTCTCCCCACGCTTTAGAAGCGACGCACTCGCGCTGCTGAGCAACGGACGACCTCTGTTCCTGGCAAAACACGAGCGCAAAACGAACCGCACGCGCTGGATCAGAGCGCGAGCTTGCAAACGACCGACCCTACAGAAATTCTCCCATAAGCACACGCAATCCGGGCTGAGGCGCAACCCAGAAAGTTTGAAAAGCTTCCAGGAACCCCAAGCAACTGGACGCCGCGGCGGGCAATGCGGTTCTCGGATATCCGGTGAACATCAGCATTGGAGCGGTTAATATCGTCGAGAGGAGAATGGTCTGTCCGTCGTGAGAACGAAAAAGAAGAGAAGCGAACTTTCGTGTGCGATTTTCGCACACGACCTCCCGTAACTGCCTGATACATTGCATTATACGCCCGTCCATCATGGGCGCCACGGCCACGCGTCGACCGAGACCGCCATCACTCATATCGCCCTCTGGCGTTAGGCCTGCCAAGGCCATTTTGCACATTCGTTCCGAACCTGAGTACGAGTAAGACCCAGGTCTGCAAGCTGATGGTCTTCGAGCTCGGCCAATTGTTCGCGTTGGCAGTGGAGTTGGATCCAGCGCGATACCATCACAATCGCTCCTGTCACATTGTTGGCGATGTGACGGACATATGTCGGCAGTGACGACAAGGGCCTCCGCGCTTCGGTCAGCGGGTGATTGAACATTTCTCATCCTTTCGCCGCATCCATATTGACCTCTGGCGCTGGAATGCCTCAATCTACTGGCGTGTGCAAAGCATGGTTTCTCGTGCTAGCCCCAATTTTTCTCATGACGTGGTGCGAAATTGGCTCGCCGGTTGCCATCGCTAAATGCCCTCAAAGCCTTCGAGGCGGCGGCACGCCATGAGAGCTTCACCAGGGCTGCGGAAGAGCTGTCCGTGACCCAGGGCGCGGTGAGCCATCAGGTGAAGGCGCTCGAGCTCGAATTGGGCATCAGGCTGTTCGATCGCGAACGTCAAAAGCTGAGCATCACACGGGCCGGGCTCTCCTATCTGGAGGTGGTGCGCGATGCCTTTGACCGTATAAGTCTCGGCACGCAGCGCATCCAGCATCTATCACGGGCCGGAGCGCTGACGGTCAGCACGTCGCCCGACTTTGCCGCCAAATGGTTGGTCATCCGCCTTGGCCGGTTTGCGGAGACGCATCCAGCCATCGATCTCAGGATTTCCGCAACCATGCATCACGTCGACTTCGCCAGAGAGGATGTCGATCTTGCGGTGCGGCATGGCGATGGGAACTGGGTGGGGCATGACGTTGTCCACCTGTGCTCCGAGGAACTGTTCGCGGTCTGCAGTCCCAGACTGCACCAGCGGATGCGCGAGCCGTCCGATGTGCTGAAATTTCCGTTGCTGCATCTTGATGACCGAAAGGACTGGTCGCAATGGCTCAAGGCCGCTGGCGTGGTCGATGCCGAACTTTCCCACGGACCGGTCTTGAACCGCGCCAGCATGGTTATAGACGCCGCTGTCGACGGCCAGGGCGTTGCACTCGCCCGCACCACCCTTGCGGCGTGGGATCTCATCAACGGGCGCCTTGTCAGGCCGTTCGCCACGGCTCTGCGATTGTCCAAGACCTACTGGATCGTCTGTCCCAAGGCGACGTCGATGCTGCCCAAAGTCACGACATTCCGCGACTGGCTCTTGGCCGAGGCCGCAGATGACCTACGTCGCCTCAAGACGCTCGCTCCATGTAGTACTTCCAAATCGCGAACGCCTAGCGGCCGAGCATCCGGTACCGACCGGAAGCAGCAATTCGGGCCAACGCCGATTTAAGAGGCGCTGTGGCGCAAACCTGCTGTTCAACCGATGCTATGAAAGGACCGGATTTTGGGCCGAAAGCGAACGGTCCGCCTCGGCATGGCCGCGCATGAAAGCCGCCTTTTACTTCAAGGAGCAGCTCCGCTCTGGGCTCAGGACGCGATTTGGTGAGTACAAAACCGACCACAGGCAATATCAAGGGCGCCGCCTGGAAATTTTCCTGAAAGTCCGGCGGCCGTCTCGCCGACTCCCGGTGCAAAAGAAGCGGTTTGATGCTGCTGCCGCTCCCGTACGCGCCCTGCTAGTTGCCGATGTAGTCTGGTATTGCTGGCCGACTGCAGCATCCAGCAGCTGCGGCGCCTACACGTTGTCGCCGACCGTGAGAATGAAATCGACGTTTCGGCATGGACCATCGCCGAAATGGCCTTCTCGCCGGAGACGTCGGTGTAGCCGTAATCGCCAAACACAGCGAAGCGGTACAAGGTTTGCGGTGGATTCGTCGGCACGACGCTGAGCGCATAGTCGTGCGGCGCGGTGCTCGGCCGGGCGGCTCGCGCAGACCTGGATTGCCAATTGCGTGTGGGCCCGCTCTCTGGCGGAGAAGCGGGCCTGGGATGCAGGTGAAGAATACCGGCCGCGGGCCCCTCCCACCTCCTTGCACTGACCGCAGCGGAACACCATGCATGGCGCATGGTCGAGCCCCAGGCGGGCGCCTAGCGCCTGCAAGTCGATCTGGAGCGAATGATTGCAAATGGGAAGACCGCACGTGATGTAAAACGTCACTCGGTTGCGAATCGCATCAGCGCTGGTTTTGGACATGGTGGGCCTCAGAATGAAGAAATCGCCGCGCGGGGAATATGTGTTCCTCTCGCTGAATGTTTGACCGACCCGACACGTACGGAACCGGCCGGCATCAACAGGCGTTCTCTCGCATGCTCAAGAAAATTGCCTTTGCCGCCGTGCTCCTTCAAGTTGCCGCCTTCTCGGCGCTCCTAACGCAAACATTCCTTCTGGGATCTTCGGCCACGCAAGCGGCCAGCGTGCAAGGCGAGGCCGCTGTGGGCGTTACCGAGACGCAATGCGCTAGGGGGACTTGGCCCGCCATCCCGGTTCAGTGCCTGGAGAGGGTTCAAGCTCGGACGCTCACCCTCCCCATGACCGCGCAATAAACGGGCACCGAAAGCGCTGGCTGACTCAGAAATGTCGCCGAAACTGCAAAACATTCACTATGTCCTGAATCACCGGGGTGACTCCGGAACAAAGTCCGCCGGCAGGAAGTTAACGGCGCGAAGGGGTAATTAAACCAAACAGGGATCTTCGCAATGAAAACCATGCTCTTCGCCGCCCTGGCGTTCTGCATCGCCGCTCCGGCTGTTGCATCCGCTGCCGAAGCTGATGTCGTCGTCAGGACGCATCACAGGCATCATCACCACGGTACCGCGATCGTTATCAAAGATGGGCACCGCCTCCATCACCGCCACCACGGCAGGGTCGCTTTCTACGATCACGGCAGACGCCATTATCGCCACTCCACCACCGCCGTGGTCGTCAAAACCTCCCGTCATCACCGCCACCATCATCGCGTCGTCGTGCAAGGCAGCGACTACTGACGAGATTTTGGCCAGATCTATAAAAAAGGCCCGGTAGCCTAAAGCTGCCGGGCAGCGGCCGGCGTCGAGTTCATCCCGGAGAAATGGTGGCGCCGGCGCCCGAGTACGTGCTGGCGCACTCTGCGCGATTCTTACTTCTTCTTCGGAGCGTCAGCCGGGCTTGCGAGCGTGATGCCACCAGGGGCGCTGACCTGAACGTCAATGAATCCCCTTCGTCTTCGGTCCACACGTAGTGTTTGCCGCCATGCTCTAGCGCGAAAAAGGGCCTCCGGCTTGAGCCACAGGCCGGTCTTGTCGACCTTATCCCCAAACTCGAACCTGGCTTGGCCGTTCCGAAGAGGCGACCCGGCTGCCACGGAGGGTTTGGAGGGACCTTACGGCAGCCGGGTCCTGCCGGAGATCCTCCCGGCGGGCTTATCATTGGCTTATATTAGAAACAGTGCAAATACCCCCTTCGGTACGTTATAAGCGTGGCAAGGCGGGCCGACGTAACGGGCGAGCGTACGGCCTACAGAGACTCCCAGGCCAATGGCGGGCTAAAGGCGGCATTGATGAGCAGCTGAACGGCGAACGCGCCGTAGCGGTCCCGCTCGCGGTATGGCGTCATCGCATCAGTTGAACGTAAGATCGGCGAGCGAGAAACCCCAAATCCTCTAGCCTCGCAAAGTTTAGTCCTGATCCCCATCAGGACCGGTGGAGGAGTACCGGCGATCTCTTCGGTGCAAGACCGGTGCCAGCATCTGGTCCCGAAATGACGCATGGAACATCATAGTTCCTTGTCGGTTCTATCTTGGTGGATTTCACAAGGTAGAGGGCCGACCGTGTCAGCGTTTGAATTCGTCTATTTTTCTGGTTTGACGGCCAGTGATCTCTTAGGCGGCGTCGTCTCGTTGTTGGCGTGCTGTGTGCTCTACAACGTTATCGCAGAGGATCGTCCGAACCGGTAAATGCGGGAGCCGAACGCTTGGCCCGCCAGCTCCCTCCGGACGGCTTTTATGCCACCATGCGGGCACCTGGTATTCTTCGGCTGGTTCGAATGGCGGCAGCTCCCGTTTTGCAGCGGCTTGTCCGGAATGCCTCTGGGCAGTGATTACGATCCGGCAGAGCTCCGCCGATCACACCGTGGCGCCAATTAACGCGGAGTCCATCGCCGCGCAGTGGCGCGCGTGCACAAAACTCGACAGAGCGCCGACCCATCCAACGAGCGAGCGCGGACGAAGCACGCAGGTCTGGGCTGACGAAGCTGGAGAAGTGAAGATCTGATTGCAGGCATGGGCCACGGTACCCCATGGGGGACGGCCTCGCGACTGCCGGACATTATATGCTCGACGTAGGTATCTCTTCAACCCAGGAGATAGCCGGTTCTGGGGTCTCGGCGATGCCGAAGACGCGAGAAGGTGAGCGAGGGCTAGGTCCGCTTCGCCAAGGTCAGCTAAGCCAGGCGTTGAGACGACGCCATCAACATTCACCTTCGGGCAGCGTCTAAGGAACCGGCGCCGGCCAAGCCTGCGAAACCTGCTTTAAATGACTTGCAAGGAGGCGCAGGCTCGAGCTGTAAGAAGATCGAGGAGATCGTGTCCCAGGGAGTGGTGTAGCTGACGGTTTGGTCGCCGCGCTCTCCGGCAAGGGGCCGGGATGATCAGCGTGCCACAGCTGGCAGGCTGATGAGGGGATCATCGCTCATTTGGCTGATGG